>DKLU01000189.1 GCA_002455915.1 Chryseobacterium sp. UBA6632 | reverse complement strand
TATTTCCGAAGCTCATTTTTGCCAAAGCAACAGCAACTCCACCTTCTTTAACCGTTTTCACAGAAACGATTTTTCCTGCTTTAATGTTTTCGAAAATTAATTCATAAACCGTTTTTAAAGCATCATAATTCGGAAGTCCGTTTTCCTGAGCGATATGATTGAAGAAATACACTTTATTTCCTTCCCCTTTAAATTCAGGAGAGATAATATTTTTCTTCTCACCGTTTGCACAAGCGAAAGAAATCAATGTTGGCGGAACATTCAAATCCTGATACGTTCCACTCATCGAGTCTTTTCCACCGATGGCAGCTAATCCAAAATTAATTTGAGCATCATAAGCTCCTAAAAGTGAAGCCAAAGGTTTACCCCATTTTTCAGGATTCTGACCTAATTTCTCAAAATATTCCTGGAAACTGAATCTGATATTTTTATAATCGCCACCCATCGCAACGATTTTCGCAACACTTTCTACCACCGCGTAAGAAGCTCCCAACAAAGAATTTTGCTTAGAAATCTCTGCATCAAATCCCCAACTCGCCAAAGAAACCGTTTCGATATTTTTTGCTCCGATAATTGGCAACGTCTGAACGCTTCCTTCCATCAAAGTCTGCTGATATTTTCCACCTAAAGGCATTGCCACCGTAGTCGCTCCAATCGATGAATCGAACATTTCCAACAAACCTTTTTGAGAAGCAACATTTTTATCACTTAATATTTTTAAGAAATTCTCTTCATTAAATGCAGGAGTTTCTTCTTTTACTTCATGGAGGTGAGTAATTTTAACTTCCTGACTTTTTGAACAACCGTTTGTATCCAAAAACGCTCTCGAAAGGTCAACAATTTTATCGCCTTTCCAGAACATCTGCATTCTTCCGGAATCTGTCACTTTTGCAACTTCAACAGCTACAATGTTTTCAGCCTCACAGAATTTGATGAATTTTTCTTTATCTTTTGGCTCAACCACAACCGCCATTCTTTCCTGAGATTCAGAAATAGCCAGTTCAGTTCCATTTAAACCTTCGTATTTTAAAGGTAAAACATCCAGATTAACTTCCAAAGAATCAGCAATTTCACCGATTGCTACGGAAACACCTCCCGCTCCGAAATCGTTTGATTTTTTAATCAATCTTGTCACTTCAGGATTTCTGAATAATCTCTGGATTTTACGCTCCTCAACCGCATTTCCTTTCTGAACTTCAGAACTCATCGTGTGGATAGAAGTTTCGTCCTGTTCTTTTGAACTTCCGCTCGCTCCACCAACTCCGTCACGACCAGTCGCACCCCCTAAAATGATGATAGAATCACCAGCTTCAGGTTTTTCACGTCTTACCCAATCCACAGGAACCGCTCCGGCAACGAAACCAACTTCCATTCTTTTTGCTTTATAACCTTCGTCATAGATTTCAGAAACCATTGTAGTCGCCAAACCAATTTGGTTACCGTAAGAAGAATATCCGTTTGCAGCTTGTTTTGTGATTGTTTTTTGAGGTAATTTACCTGGCAAAGTTTGGTCAACTGACTCCAAAACATCTGCAGCCCCAGTTAATCTCATTGCCTGGAAAACGAAAGAACGACCAGACAAAGGATCTCTGATTGCACCACCTAAACACGTTGAAGCCCCACCAAAAGGCTCAATTTCTGTTGGGTGATTGTGCGTTTCGTTTTTGAATAATAAATACCAAGGTTCTTTTTTACCATCGTATTCAGCTTCGATTTGGATGGTGCATGCGTTGATTTCATCTGAAACAACAAGATTCTCCAAATTCCCTGTTTTATGGAAATATCTTCCGCAAACCGTTGCCAAATCCATTAAAGAGATTGGTTTCAATTCGCGTCCTAAGAATTTTCTTTTTTCGATATAATCATTGAAAATAGTTTCCAATGTATGTTTAAACTGTCCTTCAAATTCAATATTTGACAATTCTGTTTCAAACGTCGTGTGACGACAGTGGTCGCTCCAGTACGTGTCTAAAACTTTCAATTCAGTTTCTGTAGGATTTCTCTGTTCAGATTTAAAATATTCCTGAATGAATTTCAAATCATCTAAACCTAAAGCAAAACCATGATTGTTGAAGAATTCTGCAAGCTGAGAATCATCAAAATTGATAAAACCTTCATGAACAATCACTTTTGACGGTGTTTCTTCCGTAGGAATATCTAAAATTGATAAATCTTTTTCCTGAGATTCAACCTTATTAATTAAAAGATCTTTGATTTTAACCAAATCAGATTCGGAAATTCCTTCAAACTCGATTAATTTGCCGCTTCTTACTTTAGACTTCTCATTTCCAGTCAATAAAGCGATACACTGTTGAGCAGAATCTGCACGCTGATCGTATTGACCAGGCAAAAATTCTAATGCGAAATGAGTTCCTTGTGCCGGATTTTCCTCGATTAAAATATCAGTAACCGGATCTACGAAAGTGCTATTCACAACTTTTTCGAATTCACCATCGTTTAATCCAAAAATATCGTAAACGTTATACACTTTTACGCTTTGGATAGACGGAACCACCGCTTTTACTTCATCAAAAATTTTTGGACTTTCCACATCGAAAATTCCTCTCTTTTCTACGAAAATTCTTTTGTTTTGAGACATTAGATGTCAGATATTAAATATTATTAGACTTATTTACTTAATTTATTCGGATTATCCGGATGTTCCTTCTGATATTGTTCGGCTTCTTTTGTTTCTTTTTTCAACCATTTTTCAAAAGGAATTTTTTCTTCATCATAATCCAGCGCAAAAATATTTTTGCCATCTTCTGAAATTAAGAATTTGAAATCAAACCAAGATCCCGTTTCTATTCTTCTGTAATCGTATGTATTTATCTGATAAAAAGGAAAGTTTTCTTTCGGTTTTTCTACGATTTCAAAGAATAATTTCTTTTCATTTTCAGATAAACTTGTATAGTGATTTACATAATACAATTCTGAAAGTTTTTTATTTTGTTTTTCGAAAAACTGAAGAATGGTCTTCTCTTTTTCGTTGTATTTGAATGGATTCGGAAAATATTTTCCATCAACTTCAATCGTATTTTCAGATTTTGAAACAGGCATCACAATTTCTCCTTTGAAATTCATCACTCCCCAAGTTCCACCAACCATTGCTTTATGTTCATCTTCTGTTTTTTCCCAATCACAATCATCACAAAAAGCGGCATAACCGTAATTGAAAGGTGAGACAAAATCATGTTCAGGTTTAATGATAACCGTTCCGTTTCTGTCTACAAAACCAACTTTCCCGTCTTTAACAAACCTTCTTACTCCTTCAGAGAAATAATCTGCTCCGTTGTCGTAAAAGAAGGGTTTGTAGAGGAAATTTCCTTTTTTGTCGTAGACGTAGCCCCATTCATTTTTTCCAGGCTTTTCATCATTTTTAAATCCATCAAAATAGATTGTTTCACCTTTTACCAATTCTCCGTCTTTCAAATAAGAAAAAACTTTAAACTGTGCAGGAACAACAATTTTCCCGTTTTGATCTTTAACTCCAACCAATGAATCTTTTGATTTAAAATACTTTAAAACTTCCTTTTCCTGAGAAAAAGAAAGTATCGGCAATAATAAAATGGCTAAAAGTATTTTTTTCATGAATCGGTTTGATTTGGTTAAAATAAAATATGCAGCCGAAAAGACTGCATATTAAATTATACTTTAAGATCAGCCTCTAATCCTATCAGATCTTTGTTGGCATCAATAATCGGCTGAACTTCATTTGCAATGAATTCCTCCGTCTGAATTGGTGCAAAACCGATGAAGTTTTTAGGATCAAGAACTTCTTTTAATTTTGATTTATCTAGTTTTAATGAATCGTCGTTTAAGATTCTTTCGATAAGGTCGTTTTCCTTACCTTCTTCTTTTACTTTTTTAGACGCTTCCATAGAATGAACTCTGATAACCTCGTGGATTTCCTGACGGTCGCCACCAGCTTTCACTTCTTCCATGATGATGTATTCTGTCGCCATGAAAGGAAGTTCTTCCATAATATGTTTATTGATTCTGTTCGGATACACCACAATTCCGTTCATGATGTTGTTCCAAATCAATAGGATTGCATCAACAGCTAAGAAAGCCTGAGGAATTGTTAATCTCTTGTTTGCAGAATCGTCCAAAGTTCTTTCAAACCATTGAGTTGAAGCTACCATTGCAGAACTTGTCGTTAAAGACATTACATATTTTGCCAACGCTCCGATTCTTTCACTTCTCATTGGATTACGCTTGTAAGCCATTGCAGATGAACCGATTTGGTTTTTCTCGAATGGTTCTTCAATTTCTTTCAAATTTTGAAGAAGACGTAAATCGTTTGTGAATTTATGTGCAGATTGTGCGATATTTCCTAATAAAGCAACCACTTTAGCATCAATTTTTCTGTCATAAGTCTGTCCGGAAACTCCGAAAACTTTTTCGAAACCGAATCTTTTTGACAATTCTTTATCTAAATGCTTAACTTTAGAATAATCCCCGTTGAAAAGTTCCAAGAAACTTGCAGCAGTTCCCGTAGTTCCTTTTACTCCTCTGAATCTTAATGTTTCTAAGAAGAAATCAAGCTCTTCGATATCAAGAACTAAACTCTGTAACCAAAGTGTTGCTCTTTTTCCTACAGTCGTTAACTGAGCCGGTTGGAAATGCGTAAATCCTAAAGTCGGTAAATCTTTGTACTGAATAGCAAAATCAGATAAATTTTTCATTACGTTCACCAACTTTTTCTTTAAAATTAAAAGTCCGTCACGGATCTGAATTAAATCTGTATTATCTCCTACAAACGCCGAAGTTGCTCCCAAGTGAATAATTCCTTTTGCAGAAGGCGCCACATCACCATAAGCGTGAACGTGAGCCATTACATCATGTCTGAATTTTTTCTCGTACTCAGCCGCTTTTTCGTAATCGATATTTTCTGCATTGGCTTTCAATTCAGCGATTTGCTCGTCTGTGATATCAAGACCTAAATCTTTTTCGATTTCAGCAAGGGCAATCCAAAGCTTTCTCCAGTTCTGGAATTTATTATTATGAGAAAAGTTAAACAACATTTCTTCGCTTGAATAGCGTTCTTCCAAAGGATTTTTGTAGGAATTCATTCTTTTCTTTTACTTTTTTAGATATGCAAAAATACAGTTTTTAAACGAGAGAGAAAAATCTCTCTTTGCTTTTGTCTTGAAACAAAATCACCAAAAATTCAAGACTGGAATCTTTCGCTAAAAATGCCTTCTGTTCTCTAAAAATTCTAAACTTGCGCGAATTCAGAATTGGTTTCCATTTCATAATTTGTGTCGCGCTTCGAACAATAGAATTTTCTTAACGTTCACAAAATTCATTTTTTTAACGCTACAACTTCCTAGGTCGTATTAAATAGCCCGGATTGAAACGGCATCCTTTTGGGTTGCGGGGCGCAGCGAAGCGGAGCCCGTAACCCAAAAGATATAGTGGAAAGCCGGAAAAAGCTTCAAATAAAAAAATAGAAATAGCTTTTCGATGTAATCAAATTGCTCCTAAACATTTTCATCATTATAAATCTTGCAAACTGAAAATGTTTTGTTATAAATTTGTTGCTTCGTTTTAAAATAATAATGAAATGGGTGGTTTGAGGAAATTAGAAATCAAAAAAAATATTCAGAAAGAAGAAGATAAAAATCTGTCTTTTCGGGTTTTTGATTTGATTGAAGAAAATTTAAAGGATTATTTTAAGCCTCACAAAAAAGATCATTTCTTAATTATCATTATCGAAAATGGAACACTTCAGCTTCATATTGAGGATAAAATTCATTATTTGAAGGCCGGAAAAATTTCCGTTGTTTTTCCGGAGCAGGTTCATTTTATTTCAGATTTAAGTTCAGATTTAAAAGGGAAAATTATTCTGTTTGAAGAAATATTATTCTGTTCAGATATTCTAAAAAATGAATTAAGTACTTATAATGTCAATCTTTCGACGCAATTGAATTGTACAATTCTTTCACAGGAAGACTTTGAGCAAAGTTTAAATTCCATTCAAATTATTCAGGGAATTTATCAGAAACCGAGTTTGATTAAAAAGGAACAGGCAAGATTTCAAATCAAGATCTTTTTATTAGGTTTAATTGAATCCGTTCACGGTTTGCATCCTATTTTACATAAAGAAACGGCAGACAAACCAATTTATGTTCGGTTTAAAAAATTATTGAATGAACATTACAAACAATACCGAACCGTTCAATATTATGCTGAAGAATTGGCCATTACACCAAAAAAATTAAACTCAATTACAAAAAAACATTGTGGAGAAACAGCCATTCAGGCAATCCACAATAGAATTTTAATGGAAATCAAACGTCAGTTGATGTTTTCGGATCTTTCACATAAAGAAATCGCTTTTGATTTGGGCTTCAACTCTCCTTCCGCTCTCAACAAGTTTGTAAAAGCAAAATTGAAAGAAACGCCAACCGAACTTCAGCAGGAACTGGCGCAAATGTATAACGCGTAGTCTTGTTTGTATAACATTGCTCGTTTTGGCTTGTCTAATTTTGTTTCATCAAAAATTAAATAAGAAAATGAGCAAATTATTTATTGCAGGAGAAGTTTTTCATGGCGCGGGAACTCTTTCTGAATTGGCAAATATCAAAGGTACAAAAGCGGTAATCGTAACAGGAGGAAGCTCAATGAGAAAGAGCGGAACGTTGGATAAAACGGTTGCTTACCTTACTGAAGCAGGAATTGAAACTCAGATTTTCGAAGGTGTAGAAGAAGATCCGTCATCTGCAACTTGCGCAAAAGGAGCTGAAATGATTCAGGCTTTCCAACCGGACTGGATTATCGGTTTAGGAGGTTGTTCAGCGATCGATGCAGCAAAAATCATGTGGGTTTTCTATGAATATCCTGATGCGGATTTCGATGCGATGATTAAGCCTTTCACGGTTCCGGTTTTAAGAAACAAAGCTAGATTTATCGCAATCCCTTCTACAAGTGGAACAGGAACTGAAACAACAGGTCTTGCCGTAATTACAGACAGAGAAAAAGGGGTAAAATATCCTATCGTTTCTTACGAATTGACTCCGGACATCGCGATTGTTGATGGTGAAATCTGTGCTTCAATGCCGGCTCACGTGACTTCAAACACAGGTCTTGATGCTTTAACTCACTGTGTGGAAGCTTACGTTTCTAACATTGATAATAATATCGCAGATGCACTTTCAAAAGGAGGTTTGGAAATTGTTTTTAATAATTTGAAAGAAGCGGTAGAAAACCCGAACAATATTGTAGCTCGTCAGAATATGCACGATGCATCATTTATGGCTGGATTGGCCTTCAACAATGCTTGGTTGGGGATTGTTCACTCGTTATCTCATCAGGTTGGTGCTTTGTACGGAATTCCTCACGGAGCGTCTAACGCGATTTTCCTTCCGAATGTAATTCGTTATAATGCTCAAGCAACAAATCGTTTTCCTGATTTAGCAAGAGTAATTGGTAAAGAAACGGCTGAAGATTTGGCTCAGGCTATTGAAACATTACGCTCTGAAGTTAATAATCAATCAGCGATCAAGGAATTTGGAATTTCTAGAGAAGATTGGGATAAAAATCTTGATTATATCGCTAACAACGCTTTGGTAGATCCTTGTACAGGTTTCAACCCAAGAGTTCCTTCTTTAGAAGAATTGAAAGCTATTTACAATGCTTGTTATGAAGGCCTTGTATATGCTGAAGAAGTTGTTGCAGGATAATTATTAATCATCTTATTGATTTCTTAATCATAAAACCTCACAGGTTTCGAAAACCTGTGAGGTTTTTTTATGGAATCCTATTTTATCTTTGAAATTTCCTTTAAATTATTTAACCCTTTCAGGGTTCTATCATAATGAAATATTTATACATCGGGTTTCACCCGACGCTATTAATATTTAACCACTTCGTGGTTTATGAAGGTCATTTAAAACAAATAAAATATAACAAAACAGGAAGTCAATTTTGGCTTCCTGTTTTGTTTTATTGATAAATCACTACATCATCTTTTTTAATCTGATAGCCTTTTTTCTTATAAGGAACTAAAACGTAGCTTTCTTTAACGTGACTTCCGCTTTTCCAGATTTTGCCCTTGCCCTGTCTTTCCAGAATAATACTTTTAGCATTTTCATCGGGAATAAAAATTTCGGCTTTGCTCATGTTTTTGTTGAAGATAACCGCCGTCATCGAAGTATAGCTTTTATCAGATTTCACCTCGTTGAGTTTAATTTTCTGTTCAAAAACACGTACACAATCATTTCTAAGTTGCGAATAAGTATAACCTGCCGAACCGATGCAGCCGTGAACATCTCTGTCGCTGCCAACTTTCTGGGCAAATGCTAAAGATCCAAGGAACATCGCTCCTAATAAAATAGTTTTTTTCATATTGTAAATATTTAAGTTTTCATTTGGTAAAAAATATGCCAAAGATTTGGTATTAGTTAATTTCTTTCTAAGTTACAAAAAAAGCCACTCGTTATGAGTGGCTTATAAAAAATTATTTTGTCCAATTGATTTTTGAATGTTTTACATCCTCGGAATTAGTACCAATCATAATATCAAAATCTCCAGCTTCCCAATCGTATTTCAAATCTCCGTTGTAGAATTTAAGATTTTCAGGACTGATGTCGAAGGTAACCTTTCTAGATTCTCCTTTTTTCAACGTCACTTTTTGGAACCCTTTCAATTCTTTTACCGGTCTTGTGATGCTTCCCACCATATCTCTGATGTATAACTGAACCACCTCAGCACCATCATAATTTCCGGAATTCGTTACCGTTACAGAAGCCTGAATCGTTTGCTCACCTTTTGGATTAGCATTAGAAACCATCACATCAGAATAATTGAATTTAGAATAACTCAAACCAAACCCAAACGGATACAACGGCGTGTTACACTCATCCATATAATTCGAACGGAATCTCTGGTATTCACATTTATCAGTCAATTCCTGACTCAATGGGCGGCCTGTATTTTTCGCGTTATAATAGATTGGAACCTGTCCTAAACTTCTTGGGAACGTCATCGGTAATTTTCCTGAAGGATTTATCTTTCCAAAAAGAACATCAGCAATCGCATTTCCGGCTTCTGAACCTGGGAACCAAGCATTCAGAATAGCATCAGGCGTATCTTTTACATTCGTTAAAGCCAAAGGACGACCTGTGAAAAGAACCATTGCGATTGGCTTTCCTGTCTTTTTCAATTCATTTAATAAATCAACCTGAGACTGAGGAATCGTGATTTCAGTTCTTGAAGAAGATTCTCCGCTCATTTCCGCAGATTCTCCGATGGCCAAAACGATAACGTCTGCTTTATTGGCAACGTCTACCGCTTCTTTTAGTAAAGCTTCTTTTGAACGATTATCTCTATCCGTTTTCTTACCGTGAGCTGCGTAGATGTCTTCTAATTTTGCATCATAATCGATGTTAGCCCCTTTAGCAGAAAGGAATTTCACATCTTTTCCGTAATTAGCCTGAAGACCTTGCATCAAATTAACAGAAATTGCGTGCTTTGTAGCCACACTCCAAGTTCCGGCCATGTTCATTGAGTTGTTTACCAATGGTCCGATCACAGCAACCGTTCCTGATTTTTTCAATGGTAAAACCTGGTTTTCGTTTTTCATCAAAACCATAGACTGAGAAGCTACGTTTCTCGCAATATTACGGTTTTCCATGCTGTACACCTCTTTTGCAGCTAATTTCGCATCTCCGTGTTTGTATGGATTATCGAACAAACCTAAGTCATATTTTGCTTCAAGAATTCTTCTCGTTGCCATATCGATCTCAGCCTGCGTTACTTTTCCTTCAGATAAAGATTTTTTCAATGTGGTTAAAAATCCTTCACCTACCATATCCATATCAACTCCGGCTTTCAAAGCTAAAGCTGAAACTTGCTGAAGATCTCCCATTCCGTGGTCTACCATCTCGTTGATCCCTGTATAATCGGTCACTACGAAACCTTTGAATTTCCACATATTTCTCAATACTTCGGTTTGCAACCATCTGTTTCCGGTCGCAGGAACTCCGTCTACTTCGTTGAAAGAAGCCATCACAGACGCTACACCAGCATCCACAGCCGCTTTATAAGGTGGAAAATATTCGTTGAACATTCTCACGTGGCTCATGTCAACCGTGTTGTAATCTCTACCCGCTTCTCCGGCTCCATATAGTGCAAAGTGCTTTACACAAGCCAAAATATTCGTTCCGTTTGCCAAATCTTTTCCTTGGTAACCATAGACCATGTTTTTAGAAATTTCGCTTCCTAAATACGGGTCTTCTCCAGAACCTT
>DKLU01000364.1 GCA_002455915.1 Chryseobacterium sp. UBA6632 | reverse complement strand
TTGCAAAAGCAAAAACCTTACCTGGGGTTAGCCATTTTTTCATAATTAAATTTTTTAAGGGTTGGTGTCTTAAAGATAATAAAATTGTTTTATAAATCTAAATATTGTGAATTAATATTTTGTAATATTGACAAATAATGAATAACAAACCGCCGCCTAGCCCAAATTGAACAGTTACCCCGCAACTGGGTTGGAGAGTTTGGGAGTGGGAGGGATTTAGGAGTGGCGAGCGATGGAAAGTTTGGGGTGAGGAGTATGAGTGAAAGCAGGAAATAGCTTCAAAAATTGAAGCAGCATTTTACATGATAAAAATTACGAATAGCTAAAAACCATAAACCAACAACTATCAATCACTAACCATAAACTGACGTCTCCCTTCACATATCTTAAAATTTGTTTAAAATATAAAACAATCGTATTGTATGTGTATAATGTTTCGTAATTTTACAGCATGGAATTAAGTATTGGAGAAATGGCACTGATTGCTGTGGCAATCGTTGTATTATTCGGACCGGATAAACTTCCACAAATTGCACGTGATCTAGGCGCAGGTGTAAGAAAAATGCGTGGTGCCGTAGAAGATATTAAAACGGAAATTATGAAAGAAACAGATAATCCTGTCTCTGAAATAAAGCGCGAAATCGAGAAGGTAAAAGATGCGGCGAAAGATTTCAACCCGATGAAAGATATCCAAAAAGATATTCTTACAGAACCGCAACAGGCTTCTAACAAACCTCCAAAACCAAAACCTGCAGACGACGATTCGTATGAAGGGCCTGTAAGCAGATAAGATGGAGGAAATTATTCAGGAAGATAAAAAGGTCTTTTTATTTCTCAATAATTTGGGGGATAATTCGTTTGACCAGTTTTGGATGATGATTTCCAGTACGTGGATCTGGGTTCCGCTTTACATTATTTTCTGTTATTTTTTATTTAAAAATTATAAACTAAGATCATTAGTTTTCATATTAATTTTCGTTGGGATTGCTGTTACTGTTTCTGATCAGTTGGCAAGTGTTTTCAAATTTGGCGTTGCGAGGTTAAGACCTTGTCACGATCCTACCTTAGAACACCACATGAGAATCGTAAAATGCGGCGGGCAGTATGGTTTTTATTCTGCACATGCTTCTAATACTTTTTTATTGGCGACTTATCTAACAATTTTGCTGAGAAAGAAGCTTAAATGGTTTCCTTATGCTATATTTGCTTGGGCGGCAATTGTGTCATACAGCCGTATATATTTAGGAGTGCATTTCCCGGTAGATATTTTGGTGGGGGCGTTTGTTGGAACTTTATTGGGGGTGATTTTTGGTGCACTCGCAAAAAAAGTCATCAACAAACAAAATATAAACCCATGAAAAAACATTTATTATTCTTAGCTTTCGGGCTTTTCTCATTAAATTTTTACGCTCAGGATAAAGCAAAGGCTGAAGAATGTTTCAAAAAGGCAGATTATAAATGTGCCGAGGAACAGTATTCTAAGTTAGCCGAAAAAGAACAAATTCAGAAATTTCAATCTGAATATTTGAATTATCTTGGAACTTCGCAGCGAAGATTGGGAAAATCTGCTTTGGCATTGAAATCTTATGAATCTGCTTTAATTGCCAATCCTTTATCGGCTCCGGTTTATGCTAATTTGGCTTCATTACACAGCCAAAAAGGAAATAAGGTAAAAGCACTTGAATACGTTGAAAAAGGACTTCAGGTAGATCCTGAAAATGTAGATTTGTATCTTACTCGTTCTAAAATTTATGACGGACAAGGTAAAAAAGAACTGGCGATAAAAGATTTAAATCAAATTTTGAGTTTTGCGCCCGATAATATTTTTGCAAAAACAGGTTTAGCGACTTTAAAAAAGAATAACGGAGATTTGGAAGGCGCTTTGAAAGATTATAATCAATTGATTTCTGAAAAGCCTGAATCTCTTTTATACAACGGAAGAGCAGATGTTTATCTGAAAATGAAAAAGCTTAAAGAAGCGTTGGCTGATATTAATAAAGCCATTTCTATTGATGCAAAATTTCCACAATCGTATGTGACAAAAGCTTTGATTTTGTTTGATACGGCTAAACCAAAAGAAGCTTGTACAAATCTTGATAAAGCCGTTTCTTTAGGATATGAAAAAGTGGTTTTAGCGGAATATTATACAAAATGCCCCACTTCAACAGTTAAATAAATTAATCATTTCAACGGTTTCTCTTTAATGGGAAGCTATTAAAAATATCATGTTAAATATTGTTCTTGTAGAGCCCGAAATCCCTAATAATACCGGAAATATCGGAAGATTATGTGTTGGCACAGAAAGCAAATTGCATCTCATTCATCCTTTTGGATTTGTGATTAATGATAAAAATTTAAAACGTTCCGGACTGGATTATTGGGTGCATTTGGACGTAACCGAATATGCCAATGTTGATGAATGGATTCAGCAAATTCCTGATCTTTCCCGTGTTTTCTTAATGAGTTCTCATGCCGAAAAATCTTATCTGGAAACAGAATTTCAGGATGGCGATTGGCTGGTGTTTGGAAAGGAAAGTGTAGGATTAAGCAAAGAGGTATTAGACCGATTCGACAATCATTTAACCATTCCGATGTCAAAACTCATCAGAAGTTTTAATATTGCGAATTCCGTGGCTTTTGTGGTGGGAGAAGCGAAAAGACAGATTGGTTTAAAGAAATAAACTAACTTTTAGTCGTTGTGATAAGGTTTTCCCTGTAAAATTTGGTCGGCGCGATACAACTGTTCAACGATAAACAACCGGATCATCTGGTGCGTAAATGTCATTTTAGATAATGACATTTTTTCGTTGGCTCTGCTGTACATTTCCTCTGAAAAACCGTAAGCGCCACCAATCAGGATGTGAATTTTTTTCACTGAAGAATTCATCCAGCTATCTATTTTTTGTGAAAACTCGCGGCTGGTAAACTGTTTTCCTTTTTCATCTAGAATAACAACCAGATCATTCTTATCGATATGGTTTGAAAATAATTTTGTTTCTTCTTTCTTTAAAAGATCGGGCGTAAGATTTTTCGCATTTTTTACATCTGGGATTTCAATAATTTCGAAATTCCAGTGTTTGGGAAGACGTTTTAAATAATAATTAATTAAAGAAGTAATTTCTTTATCATCTGTTTTACCTATACAAAGCAAGTTGATCTGCATGTTTACGCTTTAAAATAAATTAGGCGGCAAAGGTATTCATAAATTCAAGAAATTCATAATGTAAAGGCTTTTAAGAAGGTCTGAATTTTAAAAATTTCAGTACTTTTGTAATCAGCACCAATCGGATGAAAACAAAATTACTCTCCATCATATTTTTAGTTTTTTCATTAATATCTTACAGCCAGGATGTTAATGAAGATTCTGTTAAAATAAAAAAATATGTGGAAGATGATAAAAATAAAATTTCATTGATTGCCGGATTGAGCTATATTGATGATTCTTTCGGACTTCTTTATGAAGATAAAGTCTTTCGTTTAAGACCAAATGATGCTTTTTATACTGAATTTTTCCTGCGCTATCGATGGATTGATGTCACTTTTTCCTTTGCACCCAAACTTACCAAAATCAACAGAGATGATGCCGAAAAAGGGAAAACTAAATATTTTAATTTAGGATTTTCTTTTTTTGTAGCACCTAAAATCCGACAATTTCTTTATTATAGTGAAGTGAAAGGATTGTACTTTCAGGATACCAAAGATTTTATGAGACTTCTCTACGGATCAGATTATAATGAGGAAGGCTATTTGCAGTTTCCGGATGCGAAATATCGTTCTTACAGAGGCGAAACGAGTTATCTGTGGTTGGGAAATAAGGTTGATTATCGTAGTTTTACCAACATGACTTACAAGCCTTTAAAAGATGTTTTTGTGGTGAGTACGGGTTTGTTTTACCAATATAATACTTTAAGTGATACCAACCGTGCTATTTATCAGGGAGCAAATTTTAACGACGATGATGTAGATAATTCGAAAAGTAAAGACTTTAGAATTGCCTTGCGAACGGGTGGTGGAGTGCAAAAAACGATAAAGGGTAATTGGTATGTGATTGCAGAAGCCTATCCTGAAGCCTATTATTCGAAATTGATAGATGAAGATGATCTTCACGAGTTTAATATCGGATTTTACTCCAATGCGCGGGTTGGGTATGACAACGGAAACTGGTTTTTCGGTGGCGGAGCTCAGCTGAATTGGGTGAATAGTTCTAATGAAAATTTTTATTCCAGCACACAATGGTTGTTCAGAATTGGGATTGGTTTTAGATTTACTGCTCCGAAATTGATGAATAAAAATTTTGATAAGATAGATAAAGCTTTAAATTTTTAATTGAAAAAGTATGCGTATAAAAATTCCTGGTTTTGTCATAAAAGTTCAGAAATTCTTTGATGATATTCATATTCCGGTATTGGGGATATCGCTTTGGCAAATGTTCCAGATCTATATTACAGGAATTTTCAAAGGCAAAATAGGGCGAAAAGCGGGAAGTATTTCGTGGAGTTTTACATTAAGTTTATTTCCCTTTTTGCTATTTTTATTGTCAGTTTTACCTTATATGCCGCATTATGATAAGTTGCAATTCTATATTTTTGAGGTTTTAATTCATAATGTTTTTCCGGCCAATATGGAAACGGAAGTGAGAGGGTATATTCAGAACAATATTATCCCTAATATGAAGGGAATAAGCAATTTAACCATCATTATTGCTTTAGTTTTTGCAACCAACGGTACTTTTTCTTTAATCAACGGTTTTAATGAAAATTCTGAAGAAAAACTAAGTGATGTAAAGGAATTTATTCTTTCTTTTTTTATTACCATCGGGTTTATAACTATTGTATTTTTAGCGCTTTTTGGTGTTTATTATTCAGAGGTTGTTTTAAAGCTTTTTACGCCGAATTATGACATTTCCTGGCTGGTAGATAATCTCTCAAAAATTATCGGGTTCGTTTCCTTTCCATTGTTTTATTTTATACTTTTGGCACTTTTTTACTGGCTTGGGACGGTAAAGATTGCGAGATTCAGACAGGCGGTTCCGGGAGCTGTTCTTACGACCGTTTTGTTTGTGGTAACCACTTATGGTTTTGCGATTTATGTTAAGAATATTGCAAGATATAATGTGTTGTACGGGTCAATTGGAAGTATGATTTTGTTGATGGTTTGGGTAAATGTAAATGTTTATCTTCTTCTTTTCGGAAACGAATTGAATATGGCGATCAGAAAACTGAGAATCGAAAAATTACTGTCTGATGAAATTAAAAGAGAAGAATCTAATGAAGATTTAAAGCCTGATTTTGAAAAATAATCCAATGAAAAATTAACTAAACCATGATGAAAACAATTAAGATATTGACAATTCTGCTTACTTTAAATTTTTTATTTTCTTGTGATGAGATCGAACGCAATAGACAAGAAGATAATTATGTAACTCCTTACAAAGGAAAATGGGTAGGAACTTATACAGGCGATCAAAGTGGAACGCTTGTCTTAAATGTAGGTGAAAAAGGCGGGATTGAAGGCGTAAGAAAATCTATGGAGTTTGAAGAAACTTTTTATACCTCAATGCAAGGTGGAGGGAGCGGTGCAATATCTACCATGAGCCCGTCGCCATCTGGATTTCTTTTATATGGAAGTTTAGAAACCAAATCCGGAACCTGGAAAATGGGAGCTTTACAAGGAAAATGGACGGTCGTAAAAAATTAATCTGAAATTTCAATTTGCTTTTTAGAACTGATATTCAAAATAATATATCCTAAAATTGCGGCTAAGAAAGAAGCGATTAAAATCGCAAATTTCGCTTCGTCCTGAATTTCAATTTGATCTTTAAATGATAATAGTGCAATAAAAATTGACATTGTGAAGCCAATTCCTGCCAGTAATCCTACACCCAACATTTGAAACCATGAACTATTTTGTGGCAATGAGCTTATTTTTAGTTTAATAGCGATAAATGAAAATAGGTTTATTCCAACTAATTTGCCTAATATCAAGCCTAAAATAATTCCCAATCCAAGCGTGCTCGTTAAGCCTTCAACCATAGAATTGTTGAAAGTTATATTGGTATTGGCTAAAGCAAAAACAGGCATGATGAAAAAGCTTACAGGCAAATGTAGTTGATGTTCCAATTTTTCTAATGGTGAAATTTTTACATTAGAAGCATTGGTAGGAATAGAAAAAGCCAATAAAACACCCGCAATTGTTGCATGAATTCCTGAATGATGAAGGAAATACCATAAAAATAATCCAGGAATGATATAAAAGATAAGTTTAGTAACTTTTAAGAAATTCAATAAAAATAAAAGAACTGTAACTCCCAAAGAAAGAAGAAGATACATCCAATGAATTTGATCTGTATAAAAAATAGCAATCACCAAAATAGCTCCCAGATCATCTACGATAGCCAATGCAGCAAGAAAAATTTTAATAGAATTCGGGATTTTACTTCCCAACATTGAAATAATAGCTAATGAAAAAGCAATATCTGTAGCCATCGGAATTCCCCAGCCATTGCTATATTCTGTTCCTGAATTGAAAACAGTAAAAATAACAGCAGGAACGAGCATTCCGCCAACGGCAGCAAAAATAGGCAATGAAGCATTTTTGAATGATGAAAGTTCGCCTTCTACCATTTCTCGTTTGATCTCAAGACCAACCAAAATAAAGAAAATAGCCATTAAACCATCATTAATCCAAGTGCTTACGGAATAATTAAGATGAAAAAAGTGAGTTCCAATTTCTTTATCTAAAATATTTTGAAAACCATCAGCAGCAGCCGAATTCGCAATCAAAAGCGAAATCAATACACAAAAAATTAGAATAATTCCTGATGACTGACTGTTGCTGAAAAATTTTTTAAAGTAAATCGATAAATTCATTAGATATTTTATACACGTCGAACTCTGGAAACTCCGTTGATTTCCTTTAATTTTTTAAACGTTTGCTCGAGTTGGCTTTTATTTTTTACCTCTAAATTGATATTTCCTGTAAAAACTCCATTGTTAGATTCAATCGACATACTCTTCATATCCATTCCCATAGCACCACTGATAACTGTAGTGATATCATTGATCATTCCCATCCTATCAAGCCCTTCAATCTCGATTTTCACACGGTTTTTGAAGCTTTCAGCATTTACCCATTTCGCAGGAATTACTCGATAATCATATTGAGCTCTCAAGTTAATGGCATTCGGACAATTGTCGCTATGTACTTTAATTCCTTCTGAAATCGTAATAAAACCGAAAATTTTATCCCCCGGAATCACGTTACAGCATTTAGCAAAAGTATAATTCAGTTTTTCCTCATCTTTCCCGAAGATGATCATGTCTAAATTCTGATGCTTTGGTTCATCAAAAACTCCCGTACTATTTTTTGAAGGAGATTTTCGGAATCTTGAAAGCAAATTGTTAAATACATTTTTACTTTCAATATATTTTCTTAAACTACTCGCATCGAGTTCGTTAGTTTGGAATTTTAAAAATAATTCCTGCGAAGTTTTTAAATTAAAGAATTTTTGAAGTTTATTAACTTCATCTTCGCTAAATGCAATTTTAGCATGACGAAGTTTTCTCTGCAGAATTTCTTTTCCTTCTTCAACAATCTGATTTTTTTGCGAGTTTAAATAACTCTTAATCTTTGATTTAGCCTTTGAAGTAACAACGAATTCCAGCCAATCCGATTTTGGTTTCTGATTTTGTGAAGATAAAATATCAATTTGATCTCCATTTTGAAGAACATAGGAAATTGGGACCAATTTTCCATTGATTTTTGCTCCCAAACATTTCATTCCCAAATCGGAGTGAACGGAAAAAGCAAAATCTAGCGCCGTCGCATTTGTTGGTAAAATTTTAATCTCTCCTTTAGGCGTAAATACAAAAACTTCTTTTGAATAAAGATTTAACTTAATATTATCCAAAAGTTCAGAAGTGGAAAGATTTTGTTGCTGTTCCAAAACCTCGCGAATTTCCGTAACCCATCTTTCGAAATTTCGGTCGTCAGAACTTTGTTTGTAACCTTCTTTATATTTATAATGAGCAGCAACACCTTTTTCGGCAATTTCGTCCATTCTTTCAGAACGAATTTGCACTTCAATCCATTTTCTATCTGGTCCAAGGACTGTTAAATGTAAACTTTCGTAACCTGTAGAACGCGGTTGCGTAATCCAATCGCGCATTCTTGATGGATTACTGTGATAAACATCCGTTACAATAGAATAAATCTTCCAAGCAAGGAATTTTTCATTCTTGGCATCAGACTTATAAATGATTCTAATCGCATAGTTATCAAATACTTCCTCGAAAGAAACGCCTTGTTTTAGCATTTTTCGGTAGATGGAAGAAATGGCTTTTGCGCGACCTTTTATCGTGAAATTTAATCCTTCTTCTTTGATTCTCTCCGAAACTTCATTTTTGAACTCTTCAATATATCGTTCTCTGCTTTCCTTTTCGAGCTCTAGTTTTTCGGTAATTTCCGTATAAATTTCAGGATTATTATACTTTAAAGATAGATCTTCAAGTTCAGATTTAATATTATATAAACCTAAACGGTGCGCAAGTGGAGCGTAAATATAAACCGTTTCAGAAGCAATTTTCTTCTGCTTATCCGGAGCCATACTTTCCAACGTACGCATATTGTGAAGACGGTCGGCGATTTTAATTAAAATGACTCTAAAATCTTCAGAAAGAGTAAGCAACAGTTTTCTGTAATTTTCAGACTGCACCGAAATATTCTGATGATTCATGATGGAAATCTTCGTCAAACCATTAACAATATTGGCGATTTTTTCCCCGAAGATCTTTTTTAAGTCTTCATAAGTATAATCAGAATCTTCAATTACGTCATGCAAAAGCGCACAGGCAATAGAAGTTGCACCCAGCCCAATTTCTGTCGCTACAATTTTTGCAACGGCAATAGGATGGTAGATGTAGGGTTCGCCCGTTTTTCTTCTCTGGTCTTTGTGGGCATCCAGCGCTATATCGAATGCCTTTCGGATAAGTTTATTATTTTCCTCATCCAAAGTTCTGTAGGTGTTCGAAATCAGATCCTTATATCTAGCAAGGATCTCCTTATTTTCTTGTTCTAAGTCGTAACTCATTTGTGTAGAAAGCCTATATTTAACGAAAATACGAAATTTTTTCCGGTTTTCAAACACAAAAAATCCGTAGAACGCTCTACGGATTTCCGGTTATCAGCTTTTTTATATAATATTAAAATTTGACTTCAGAATCCATTCCATTGCTGGAAGCTTTGATTCTTACATATGGACTGTTGTGTATTTCTGCTTTTGATCGTGCGTCGATATAGCTTTTCAGTTTTTGATAATGAGCCTGTTCTAAGCTCATATTTTCAAATAAAAAGGTTTTAACAACGGCATTTTGTGAAAAAATATTTTTTGCTCCATCGATCTGTTCATTATTTTTTACCGAGACACTCGCAAGATATTGAGCGTTGATATGACTCTCATCAAGATATACGATGTAATCTGAACTTTCGAAGCCCACCTTTTCCAAATCGGCTTCAAGTTTTTTATAATCGCTGTGATGTTCAAATAATCCAGCTAATATATTTGACATAAGCAATATGTTTTAAAATTGTAGTTTAAAGATAATAAAATAATTTGAAATAAATTGATAATTATTTAGTTAAATTTGATATTAATTATTTTATCTATAACATAATGTTTAAATTAATGGAAATGTCTATTGAACAATTGTTTAATTATTCAATTATTAAAAATAAAAAAAACGAACCTCAAAGAGGTTCGCTTGCCTGATTTCTCAGATCATATAGCTTACTTAATTCGTTCGTTTTTAATTTCTTCAACAATTTCCGGATTCAACAATGTTGTAATGTCTCCGAAATTATTAAAATCACCTTCCGCAATTTTTCTTAAAATTCTACGCATGATTTTTCCTGAACGTGTTTTCGGAAGTCCGGAAACAAATTGAATTTTGTCCAGTTTTGCAATTGGTCCAATTTGGTCTGAAATCAGCTGATTGATCTCTTTTACCAGATTTTCCTGCTTTCTGTCGGCTCCTGAATCTTTTAAAATAACAAATCCGTACAAAGCGCTTCCTTTAATGTCGTGAGGGAAGCCTACAATAGCAGATTCGGCTACAGCAGGGTGTTCGTTGATGCTGTCTTCAATAGGAGCGGTTCCTAAATTATGTCCTGAAACAATAACGACATCATCCACACGACCTGTAATTCTGTAATAGCCCACTTCATCTCTCAAAGCCCCATCGCCCGTGAAATATTTCCCTGGAAAAGCTGAAAAATAAGTCTCCTTATATCGTTGATGATCACCCCAAATTGTTCTTGCAATTCCCGGCCACGGAAAACGGATGCAAAGATTTCCTGTTACCTGATTTCCGGAAATTTCGTTACGCTTATCATCCATCAATACAGGTTGAATTCCCGGCAAAGGAAGGGTAGCGTATGTTGGTTTGGTAGGCGTAACAAATGGAAGTGGTGAAATCATAATTCCTCCCGTTTCAGTTTGCCACCAAGTATCAACAATCGGGCATTTTTTCTTTCCAACATGATCGTTGAACCAATGCCAAGCTTCATCATTAATAGGTTCACCTACTGAACCGATCACCTTTAATGAACTTAAATCATGTTTATCAACCCATTCTGTGCTTTCTTTAGCTAAAGAACGAATTGCAGTCGGAGCGGTGTAGAATTGGGTAACTTTATGCTTTTCAATAACTTCCCAGAATCTATCCGGTTCAGGATAAGTTGGAACGCCTTCAAAAATTACGGTTGTTGCGCCATTTAAAAGTGGTCCGTACAAAATATACGAATGCCCTGTAATCCAGCCAATATCGGCAGTACACCAATAAATGTCGTTCTCTTTATAATTGAATACATTTTTGAAGGTATAAGCGGTGTAAACCATGTAGCCCGCCGAAGTGTGAAGCATTCCTTTTGGCTTTCCAGTAGAACCGGAAGTGTACAAAATGAACAAAGGATCTTCTGCATCCATAATAATAGTCACGAAATCGGAAGATGCTTTTTCATACAAATCGGCCATCCAATGATCTCTGCCTTCCTTCATTTTTACCTCGTTTTTGGTTCTTTTTACCACCAAAACTTTTTCAACAGAAGGTGTTTTTTCAAGCGCTTCATCGACGATACTTTTTAAGTCTAAAACTTTGCTTCCACGGTAACTTCCATCGGATGTAATCACCATTTTTGCCCCGCAGTCATTTACTCTTGAAGAAACGGCAGAAGCAGAAAATCCTGCAAAAATAACAGAGTGAACCGCCCCTAATTTCGCACAAGCCAACATGGTAATCGCCAATTCGGGAATCATCGGAAGATAAATGCAAACTCTGTCGCCTTTTTCGATGCCCATGTCTTTCAAAACATTGGCTGTTTTATTAACTCTTGTATATAATTCGTTATAAGAAATATGCTGTGCTTCTTCTTTCGGATCATTCGGTTCCCAAATGATGGCTGTCTTTTCTCCTCTTACGGCTAAATGTCTGTCCAGACAGTTTTTAGTGATATTTAATTTTGCATTTTTAAACCAAGTGATTTTGGCTTCATTCATATCATATTTTACGACCTTGCTCCATCTCTGATACCACACAAAGTTCTGATCAGCAATCTTATCCCAGAATTTTTTAGGATTTTTGATAGACTTTTTATACTCCTCAAAATAATGTGGCAAATCTTCTATTAGGTAATTTCTCATATCCTTTTTATTTTATATTTAATATATCATTAATTGTTTTTTGTATATTGTTTTCTAACAAAATTTCATTTAAATTTCTTTCAAATATTATCCATCTTTTTTCATTTCCAAAAGAACTGTAAAGTTGTTGGATGAATTTTTTTAAATCTTTTTTATTATTGCTTAATAATAGAAATTCAAATAATTCTCTGTAATTCTCCAAACCATTTTTATCAATCATTAAATCTGTTAAGTCGTTGATCGATTGTATTTCATCAAACATATGTACAGCTGAGTTCAAATCTGAGGTGATAATATTAGACAAATTCTCAATGTTTGTTTCCTCTGTGATATAGTAATATTCTGTCTGTGATTGTATAATAGATGAGATTCTACATCTAAAATGACATTCATATTCTTTAGGGTGAGTTGTTTCATTTTCTCCAATTACTTTATTAATAAGATTTGAATGTATTCCACAATTTATGTAAAATTTTGTCTGATGAGAAGTGTTTCCCTGACTTTTTTGAAAATTTATGACGAACATTAAATTATTGTTAGATTTATAAAAATTCATTCCTTTTTTTACAAATCCATTTAATTTTAGATATGGTTTAATGTTTTCATTAATTATTTTGTTGAATTTTTCTTGCATTATATTGTGAGAAATTTGATTATATATTTCTATACTCCAAGATTTTTTGTTGAATTTCTTCTATAATTTTTTCATCATCAATCGTCGAAGGAATCTGAAATTCTTTTCCGTCTAATAAAGTTCTGATTAGTTTTCTTAAAATCTTTCCTGATCGTGTTTTGGGTAAACGTTTTACAATCATCACATTTTTAAGACAAGCCACAGCTCCGATTTTTTCACGAACGGTTTTTACAATATCTTTTTCAACGTCTTCTTCTGAAATCATTGAACCATTCTTTAAAACAATCGATGCAAAAGGAATTTGACCTTTTAATTCATCATCAATTCCAACAACGGCACATTCTGCAACATCGGGATGCGACGAAACAATTTCCTCCATTTCAGAGGTCGAAAGCCGATGCCCTGCAACATTAATCACGTCATCTACTCTTCCCGTAATAAAAATATATCCGTCTTCATCTTTTATCGCGCCGTCTCCTGAAAAATAATAACCGTTGTACTGCGACAAATAACTGTTTTGAAAACGATCATTGTCATTCCAAATTCCGAGCAAAGCTCCTGGTGGAAGTGGAAGTTTAATAATTAAATAACCTTCCTGATGTGCATCTAATTCATAACCATTTTCGTCAAAAATTTTAATATCATAACCCGAAATTGGCTTTCCGGCAGAAGCTCTTTTAATTTTATAATTTTCGTCAAAAGTCATTAAACCCAACATCGGCCAACCAGATTCTGTCTGCCACCAATGATCAATCGCTGGAACTCCGATGTGTTCTGCAAACCAATCCAACGTCGCAACATCACATCTTTCACCTGCCAAAAACTGTTTTTTGAAATGGCTTAAATCATATTTTTTTACCAGTTCTCCATTC
>DKLU01000380.1:600-10842 GCA_002455915.1 Chryseobacterium sp. UBA6632 | reverse complement strand
CTCAAACAAATGCTGCGATCGGGGCTAGGAACGATCGGGGAACAAGCAACTTTGTCAAAGTTTTCAATCTTTGACAAAGTTTTTTATTTTCACTCAAAAATTCTTAAAAATGAAACTGACTAAAATTCTTAACAAGCAGAATACATTCCTTCTCCTGTTAATCGTAATGGTCTTTATGGCAAAATTGATTCCTTTTAAGGAGTCTTATAATGAATTTTTCAATCTTTCAGCTTTTATCGATTGGGGAATTGCCGGGATTTTCCTTTTGTACGGACTGAAACTTAATTTAAAAGAAGTCGTAAAAGATATTTCCAACTGGAAGCTGCATTTACTCATTCAGTCCGGAACTTTCATTTTTTTTCCGCTGCTGGTTTTACTGTTTTACCCATTGGTAAAAAGCTCAGAATTTGAAAATATCTGGCTTTCCATATTCTTTCTTGCCTGTTTGCCATCAACGGTTTCATCATCTGTGGTCATGGTTTCTATTGCTAAAGGGAATGTGACTTCTGCGATATTCAATGCGTCTATCTCAGGATTAATCGGAATTGTCATGACGCCATTATTGATGAGCTTTTTCCTTGAACCCACTTCCGGTTCCGAAAATCATGGCAAAGTCGTTCAGCAGCTTTTAATTAAAGTTTTATTACCTATCATTTTAGGAATTTTATTAAATCCAGTATTCAAAAAATGGATCACCAAATATTCAACGATCATCGCAGAATTTGACAGGCTGATTATTTTATTAATTGTCTATGATAGTTTCTCCACAGCATTTATTGAAAATATTTTCGGTTCAGTTCCTCCAGTTGTATTTTTAATTCTGGCATTCAGTGTGGTTTTTTTATTTTTTGCGGTTTACAATATTTTGCAATTCATTGCAAAAAAGATGAGGTTCAATGCGAAGGATGTCATCACAGTAACATTTTGTGGTTCAAAGAAATCTTTAGTACACGGAAGTCTCTTCCTTTTGGTATTGGGAGTTCCTGATGATCAGAAGGTTTTATTTCTGTTACCCGTGATGGTTTATCATAGTTTTCAGCTGTTCTATGTGAGTTGGCTCGCAAGCAAAATAGCACAAAGAAAATCAGTCGTTTAAAAATTATTTGATTATCTTTAATTCTATGAAAATTATGAAGAAAGCGACATTGTTATCATTAGCAATAATGGGTTTATGGGTCAATGCACAAAAAATAAGTCAAATCCTTGAACAAAAAGGTTCATTTAGAAAAGATACCGTTTTTAGTATTAAAAGTGAGACAAAAGAAACTTATCTTCCTGTTTCTATAATTAAAGGGAAGGAAAAAGGACCAGTTTTCAGCATCGTGGCAGGAATTCACGGTTACGAATATCCGCCAATTGTTGCCGTTCAGGAAATATTGAAGGATATAGATCCCGATCAGATCAAAGGAACGATTATTATTGTTCCGATTGCGAATGTTGAATCTTTTCAGAAAAGAACACCTTTCATTAATCCTTTAGATCAAAAAAATTTAAACAACGCTTTTCCGGGTTCTGCAAATGGAACTCCGACAGATCAAATTGCAAATTTGATCACAAAAGAAATTATCTCAAATTCAACGATATTTCTAGATATTCACGGAGGTGATGCCAACGAAGATTTGCTGCCATTTGTATGCTATTACAATAGAAAAGATACTCCTGAAAATACCAAGTTGGCTCATGATTTATCAGCTCAGTCGCAAATTGATCACATTGTTTCATATCCATATAATTTAACCCAAACCGAACCGGCAAAATATGCTTTCAAACAAGCAACCCAACAAGGAATTACTGCGTTAAGTATTGAGGCTGGGAAATTAGGAACTGTTCAGAAAGAAAATGTAGACCTGATTAAAACGGCGGTGTACAATATGCTTGAACATTCCGGAAATTATGTAAGAAGAAAATCGAAGTTCATCAATAAAAAAACAGCAATTCTGCTCAATCAGCAAGACTACATCAAAGTTCCTGAAAGCGGAATTTTCTACAGCGATTTGAAAAGCGGAGACAAAGTAAAAAAGAATCAAATCTTAGGTTATATAACCGATGAATTCGGAAATAAAAAACAAGACGTTATTTCAAATACAAACGGAATTATCCTCTATAAAATAGGAACTCCACCCGTCAACAAAGGTGAAACCTTATTTTGCACCGGCTATACCGAAAAAGATAAAATTTAAAACAAATATCAAAAGCACCGCTATCATTCGCTGAGTGAAACGCCCTTGCGAACGAAAAAAGAATAGTAGTCAAAAAAACTTAGCGCTCTTTGCGTTAAAAAATATAAAATATAGGCTAAATTAAAATTTCAAAATTGACTTATGCAAAATAAAAGATCTTTGTGAGCTTCGTTAAGTGAAACGCCTTAGCGAACTTAAAAAATAATAGTAGTCAAAAAAAACTTAGCGCCCTTTGCGTTAAAAAATACAAAAGCGTAAAGTTTAAAAAACTAACTCAAGACAAAAATCTTTGATAGCTTAGTTAAGTGAAACGCCTTTGTGAACTTAAAAATAGTTAGTAGAAAAAAAAATCTTAGCGTCCTTTGCGTTTAAAAATATTAGTTTAAAATATTAAAAATGAAAAAAATATATACCATCATCGCTCTCTCAACTGCGATTATAGCTTTCTCACAAAAACCTTTAGACAAAGTAGAACCCGCATTTTGGTGGAAGGGAATGAAAAATCCCGAACTCCAGATCATGGTCTATGGAAAAGATATAGCCAATAATGAAATTGAACTTTCGGATGGTATTCAGGCGAAAGATATTCAGAAAACTGAAAATTCGAACTATGTTTTTGTAACGGTAAATACCAATGAGATCAACGTTCCGAAGTTTAAAATTAATATCAAAAAAGGTAAAAAAAATATAGGTTCTTATACATAT
This sequence comes from Chryseobacterium sp. UBA6632, assembly GCA_002455915.1. Lineage (GTDB taxonomy): Bacteria > Bacteroidota > Bacteroidia > Flavobacteriales > Weeksellaceae > Chryseobacterium. Next base: position 7,957 of record DKLU01000380.1, on the reverse strand, counting down.
GAATTGAAACAACGAGAACCTAACTCTGCTAACAGAGAATCATTTACCTCAAAAGATGTAATGTATCTGATTATGCCGGATCGTTTTGCCAACGGCGATGAAAAAAATGATTCTCAACCCAACTTAACCGAAAAAGCAAACAGAATCCTTCCCAATGGACGCCATGGCGGAGATTTGCGAGGAATCATCAATAATTTAGATTATATTCAAAATCTTGGTGCAACGGCTGTTTGGTTAACTCCGGTGAATGAAGATAATGAAAAAGTGTATTCTTATCACGGCTATGCCCAGACAGATTTATACAAAATCGACGGTCGTTATGGTACGAATGAAGAATACAAAGAACTTTCTCAAAAATTAAATAAAAGAAAGATGATGCTGGTGATGGATTATGTTACCAATCACTGGGGTATTTCGCATTGGATGATCAATGATTTACCAACCAAAGATTGGATCCACTGGTTTAATGATGGTGAAAATGGTTTCAAACGTTCTAATTATAAAACGACAACGCAGTTTGATACAAACGCTTCTGAAGTTGATAAAAGAGTCGCGTTGGACGGCTGGTTCGACACAACAATGCCAGATATTAATCAGAAAAACCCTTTGGTTTTAAAATATTTAACACAAAATGCGATTTGGTGGATAGAATACGCTGAATTGGGCGGCTTTCGGGTAGATACATATCCTTACAACGATAAAGAAGCGATGGCAAAATGGGCAAAAGCGATTACCGATGAATATCCAAAATTCAATATTGTTGGAGAGACTTGGTTGAATACTGCTGGTCATATTTCGGCTTGGCAAAAGGATTCCAAAACGGGAGAAGCAGCAAATTACAACTCCAATCTTCCATCTGTGATGGATTTTATGTTGTATGGAGATATGCCGAAAGCATTGAAGGAAAAAGAAGGCTGGGATAGCGGGATGAACCGTATTTACAATAGTTTATCAAGCGATTTCTTGTATCCTGACATCAATAATGTCATGGTTTTCTTCGAGAATCACGATACGGAAAGATGGAATGAAATTTTTAATGATGATCCGAAAGCCTATAAATTAGGGTTGACGTTGATTTCAACCGTTCGCGGAATTCCGCAGATTTATTACGGTTCCGAAGTTGGAATGCGAGGTGATAAAAACAAAGGCGGCGACGCCGATATCCGAAGAGATTTTCCGGGTGGCTGGAAATCGGATAAGGTGAATGCTTTTAATCCTTCAACGCAAACGCCTGATCAAAAGGAATTTTATCAGTTTACACAAAAATTGCTGAAGTGGAGAAAAGGAAAAGAAGTAATTCATACCGGAAAAACTAAAAATTTCGTTCCTCAGAATAATGTTTTTGTGTATTTTAGATATAACGAAAAAGAAAGTGTAATGGTAGTTTTAAATAACAATGAAAAAGAAGAAACATTGGATCTGAAACATTTTGCAGAATCTTTAAAGGGATTTTCAAAAGGAAAAGACATTATTTCCGACAAAGAATTTTCATTGCAAAACCGCTTAACAATCCCAGCGAAAACATCGATGGTCATTGAATTGAATTAAAATACAAATTTCACAACCAAGTCTCCGTGATCTTATTTAAGTGAAACGCCTTTGCTAACTTAAAAATGTTTAGTAGTTAAAAAAAGAAAACTTTGCGCTCTTTGCGTTAAAAAAAGAATTAAATACGAATAGCATAAATGTTTTCACAAATATCACAATCAAATCTTTATGATCTTGTTTAAGTGAAACACCTTTGAGAACTTAAAAACAGTTAGTAGTTAAAAAAGAAACTTTGCGCTATTTGCGTTAAAAAATAAAATTAAACATGAAAAAAACAACAATATTCTTTACATTCATCCTGTTTGTATTGAGTTTTACAACCATTTCAGCTCAATCAAAATTCGACAAAGAAAAAACAGCAATCGGAACAATGCTCGATGGTTTCAACGTTGCTGCTGCAAAAGCTGATTTCATAACCTATTTCAATTATTTCGCAGACGAATCCACATTCATCGGAACAGATGCCACCGAAGTTTGGGATAAAAAGGAGTTTATGGTTTGGGCAAAACCTTATTTCGATAAAAAAACAACTTGGAATTTCACTTCATTAAAAAGAAATATTTATTTCAGCAAAGACGGAAAATTGGCTTGGTTTGATGAATTATTGGACACTCAAATGAAAATCTGTCGTGGTTCGGGCGTTGTCGAAAAAATCAACGGAGCTTGGAAAGTGAAGCAGTATGTACTTTCTGTAACGGTTCCCAACGAAGTGGTAGATAAAGTTGTGATTGAAAAAACACCGATCGAAGATGTATTAATCCAAAAACTGAAGCAATAATGGCAGAAATGACTGGAAGATACGAAACAGGAAAATTTGGAAAAAAAATAAAACCGAATTTATCCATGCTTCAAATCATCAACATGAGCATGGGATTTTTAGGAATTCAGATGGCTTTTGGCTTACAAAACGGAAACGCAAGTAGAATTTTAGCCAACTTCGGAGCTGATGTTCACGAATTGTCTTGGTTTTGGTTGGTTGCACCGATTACGGGATTGATTGTTCAACCCATCATCGGTCACATGGGTGACAATACCTGGAGTCCTTTAGGAAGAAGAAAACCATACTTTTTAATTGGAGCCATTCTTTGTGCAATTGGCTTGGTCATGCTTCCGAATGCAGCTTCTGCAACGCAAATGATGGCTGCAAATGTTTTGTTATTGGCTGTTATTTTTTTAGCAATGATGGATGCTTCCATCAACGTGGCAATGGAACCTTTCCGAGCTTTGGTCGGAGATATGCTGCCAAAACATCAGGGAACGATTGGTTTTTCGGTTCAGACGATTTTAATAGGAATTGGAGCGGTTATTGGTTCGGATTTACCAAATTGGCTGACAAAATGGGGCGTTTCAAATTCTGCTCCCAAAGGTTTTGTTGCAGATAATGTGATTTATGCTTTTTATATTGGTGCGGCGGTTTTAATTGTATCCATTTTATATACGATTATTACAACTAAAGAATATTCGCCGGAAGAATTTGCAGCATTTGATGATGGTAAGGAAATCGTGGAACATCAATCTAAATTTTCAGATATTTTCAAAGATTTTAATAATATCCCATCTCAGATGAAAAAACTGGGAATTGTTCAGTTTTTTTCCTGGTTTGCGTTGTTTACAATGTGGGTTTTTACCACGAGTGCTTTGGCTACTCATCATTTCGGACTTTCGCCGGATGATACACATTCTGCAGAATTTAATAAAGCTGGAGATTTAACGGGAAGTTTGTTCGGAAGTTATAATTTCTATGCGATTTTCTTTGCTTTTGCTTTAACACCTATCGCAAAATTTATTGGAAAAAAACAGACTCACGCTTTAGCTTTGGCTTGTGGTGGTTTGGGTTTAATTTCGATGTATTTCATTAAAGATGTCAACAATCTTTGGATCTCAATGGTCGGTTTAGGATTTGCTTGGGCAAGTATTTTGGCGATGCCTTATGCGATGTTAATCGACTCAATTCCGCAAAATAAAATGGGAGTTTACATGGGGATTTTCAACTTTTTCATTGTTATTCCGCAAATTATCAATGGTATTTTCGGAGGTCCTATTGTAAGTGGTGTTTTCGGAAAACAAGCCATTGATTATGTCGTTGTTGGTGGAGTTTGTATGTTGTTGGGAGCGGTTTTAACATTATTTTTCGTTAAATCAGAACATGATACTCCAAAAGAAATTGAAGAAGAAATTCAACAGGTACATTTTTAAAATAAAATTTCAATACTTATAAAACGGACTTCAGTTCGTTTTATTTTTATCTAAAATTTAAACATCAAGATAACCAAAATACACTTTATTTATGAGTATGATAGGAAATTTACTTCGGGTAACAAAAGCTGAACTTGAAGAATATTTAAACGACAGTTCTTTGTTAGAAGCTAGGCTTTACGGTGAAAATGAAGAGCCTGATTATCAAAATCCAGATGATATCGACAAAGCGTGGGACGGAATTCTGTTTTTATTGACAGGTGATGGAATATCGGAAATAAATCATCCGCTTACCAAAGTTTTATTCAGCGAGCAATTAATTGATGAAAATCAGGATTTAGGATATGGTCCGGCTCATTATTTAACGCCTGAACAGGTTACTGATTTGAATAAACAGATTGCTGAAATTACCGTTGATGATCTTAAATTAAAATTTGATCCTGAGAAAATGACCGAGTTGGGAATTTATCCTGAAATTTGGACAGAAGGAGATGATGCCTTTGATTATTTAGCGGATAATTTTTTAGTCGTTCAGAAAATGTATGCGGAAGCCGCGAAGAATGGGGAAGGAATGATCACGTATTTAAATTAAGAAAATTTTTCTTTTTTTTAATATATCTCTGTGTCTTTATATAAGTAGAACGGCTTGACGAAACTTAAAAAATCAATTTTCAAAAAACTTAATGAACTTTGTGTTCAAATTTTAGTGATTAATGTTCAATAATTGTTGATCATATTTCCATGTCGTTTCTTACCTTACATCAACATTTTTCCCATTCCTCCACCGTACATTTGTATCATTAAATCAGACAATATGAAAACAGTATATCATAAAGCAGATACAAGAGGTCACGCCAATCACGGTTGGTTAGATTCTTATCATACATTCAGTTTTGCGAATTATCAGAACCATGACAGAACACACTTTGGTGTTTTAAGGGTTTTGAATGACGATACCGTTTCTCAGGGAATGGGCTTCGGAACACACCCTCACAAAAACATGGAAATCATTTCTATTCCTTTGGAAGGTGATCTGGAACATACAGATTCGATGGGAACAACGGCTGTTATTAAAAAAGGTGAAATTCAGGTGATGAGTGCCGGAACGGGGGTGATGCACAGCGAATATAATAAAAATAAAGATAAGGCGGTAAAATTTCTTCAAATTTGGGTTTTCCCAAAAGAAATGGATGTAAAACCGAGATATGATCAGAAAAGCATCAAAGAAGGTGAAAAAATCAACGGATTCCAACAGATCTTATCCCCGAATAAAAATGATGACGGAGTTTGGATTCACCAAGATGCATGGTTCAATTTAGCCAATTTCACCAAAGGAAATGGCAAAAATTATATGCTTAATAAAAAAGGAAATGGTGTTTATGCTTTTGTATTAAAAGGAAGCGCAAAAGTGGGCGACAGAATTTTAAATGAAAGAGATGGCTTAGGAATTTGGGATACCCAAAGTTTCAATATCGAAGCTGAAGAAGACACGGAAATCCTTTTAATGGAAGTTCCAATGGAATTACCGGTATATTTGAAATAATTAAAACAAAATAATTTTCGCATAGTAAAAATTCCCCTCCATTGGAGGGGGGCGAAAATTCGAAGAATTTTTGACGGGGTGGTTAAAAACATAAAATATTAGATTTTCACAAAAATCTTCCCGACCTTTGCGTTAAAATTCAAGACAGTTATAAATAACTTTACTTTAAAATAGATAGAAAACAATGAAAATTTTAGCAGTAGCAGGAAGTAATTCCGAGACGTCAATCAATAAACTATTAGTTTCTTACGCTTCATCATTAATTGAAAATGCAGAAGTTGAAATCGTAGACATGAACGATTTTGAAATGCCAATTTACAAACACCAAAGAGAAGCAGAAAGCGGAGTTCCTCAACAAGCTCATGATTTTGCTGCAAAAATTGATGGTGCAGATTTACTTTTAATTTCACTTTCAGAGCACAACGGAACATATTCAACAGCGTTTAAAAATGTGTTCGACTGGACTTCAAGAATCAAAGACAGAGCAGTATGGAATCAGGTTCCAATGTTGTTGATGGCAACAGCTCCTGGAGGTAGAGGTGGTTTAGGTGTTTTAGAAGCTGCTGAAAAGCGTTTCCCGCTTCACGGAGGAAATATTGTTGATACTTTCACGCTTCCTTTCTTCAATGATAATTTTGATAAAGAAGCTAAAAAAATATCTAACGAAGAGAAAAACAGTGAGTTAAAAGAGAAAATTCAGAAAATTTCGGCTATTGAATCTATCCTTGAAAAATAGATTTGAAAATTAATATAAAATTAATATCTTTGCAAAAAGAAAAGAAATGAAAATTCAGACCTCCTATAAAGAATGTTTTTCCGAGAAAGGGAAAATTGTGGGCTCTGAAATTCTCAGATAAAATAACGGCCGATAATCTACTAAGATTGTCGGCTTTTTTGTTTTCTAAATTTGAATAAAAAGTAAAAATAAAATGTGTCAATCGGGCACCCTGGCAATTGAAATTATCGCTAGATTGTTAAACTGATACACTGTTACATTAAATACTATGAGCAACACGTACAAATCTGCAGGAGTAGACAAAGAGGAGGGATACAAAACCGTTGATAAGATCAAAAAAGCGGTGGGCGAAACTCACAATTCCAATGTATTGAATCATTTGGGAAGTTTTGGAGCTTTCTACGAAATCGGAGGCTACAAAAATCCTGTTTTGGTTTCTGGAACAGATGGAGTTGGGACGAAACTTAAAGTGGCTTTAGACTCAAAAAAATACGATTCTATCGGGGTAGACTGTTTCGCAATGTGTGCAAACGACATCCTTTGTCACGGTGCAAAACCATTGTTTTTCCTTGATTATTTGGCTTGTGGAAAACTGGATTCAGAAATCGCTGCTGAGATCGTTTTAGGAATGGTAGAAGCTTGTAAAGACAACAACTGCGCATTGATCGGTGGTGAAACTGCTGAAATGCCTGGAATGTACCAACCTGGAGATTATGATGTTGCCGGATTCTGCGTAGGAATTGTAGAAAAAGACCAGATTATTGACGGTTCAAAAATCAAAACAGGAGATAAAATCATTGCGTTGCCAAGTTCAGGTTTCCACTCAAACGGATTCTCTTTGGTAAGAAAAGTTTTCCCTGATTTCAACGAAGAATTCGAAGGAAAACCTTTGTACGAAACGCTTTTGGTTCCGACAAGATTATATTATAAAGATATTCATAAAGTTATTGCTGATGTTGAAGTGGCTGGTATTGCTCACATCACGGGTGGTGGTTTGTACGAAAACATTCCGAGAATTATCGGTGACGGACTTTGCGCGACAATCGACGCTTCAAAAATCCAGATTCCAAGCATCATGCTGGAACTTGAAAAAAGAGGTGGCGTAGCTCGTGAGGAGATGTTCGGAACATTCAACATGGGTGTCGGAATGATCGTAGTTGTAGATGCTGAAAAAGCTGAAAAAGTACTAAGTCTTCTTGATGATGCTTACGAAATCGGAGAAATCACGGAAGGAGCTGAAAAGATTGATTTAAAATTTTAGGAGCTTAATCCCGCTTTCCACTGTATCTTTTTCGCCAACGCTTTTTTTCAAAGCCATTTCAGAAAAAGGATGC
>DKLU01000380.1:0-409 GCA_002455915.1 Chryseobacterium sp. UBA6632 | reverse complement strand
CTCACAAAATAAAATGAAAAACTTAGTTATACTCGTTTCAGGTTCAGGAACAAACCTTCAGAGAATCATCGATACCATTGATAATGGAGAAATCCAGAATGCAAAAGTATCTTTAGTAGTTGCCGACAGAGAATGTTACGGACTGGAAAGAGCAAAAAATCATAACATAGACAACGTTCTGATTCCGAGAGGAAAAAACTTCAGCAGCGAATTGGCTAAAATCATCCCGGAAAATACAGACTTAATTGTATTGGCAGGATTTTTATCGATTCTAAAACCGGAATTTTGTGAAAACTGGGTCGGAAAAATAATCAATATTCATCCGGCGTTGCTTCCGAAATTCGGAGGAAAAGGAATGTGGGGACATCACGTTCACAACGCGGTAATTGAAGCAAAAGAAAAAGAAAGC
>DKLU01000381.1:2573-7487 GCA_002455915.1 Chryseobacterium sp. UBA6632 | reverse complement strand
ATGATGAAATGATCCAAAAACGTGTAAAAGAAGGAAGTTATTCTTTCATTCCATCTTTTGTTGACAATAAAATAGCAGATAAAATAGCCAGCGGGCTATCTGATTTTTTCAAAGAAATTGAAGAATATCCCGAACATGAATTAAGACATTTGATCACGCAAAAAATCTACGAATTCTCTGTTGATTTAAAGGAAGATCCGAAATGGGATGAAGAATTTAAGACTATTAAAAACGATCTTTTAAAAGGCGATAAATTGGATGAATATTCCAATGACATCTGGGTTTCAATAAAAAAAACTTTGAAAAAAGAACTTCAGGAAGACCAATCTTCATTAAAAAACTATTTATCTAAAAATCTGAACGAATTTTCACAAAATCTAAAAACTGACGAAAATCTTCAGAATAAAATTGATCATTGGGTTCGTGTAACGGCTTATAAATATATTCTGAAAAATACACATCAATTTGGGAACCTCATCAGTTCTACCGTTGGAAACTGGCAGGGAAAAGAATTGAGCGAAAAGCTTGAGCTAGAAGTCGGGAAAGATCTTCAATTCATCAGGGTTAATGGAACTTTGGTTGGTGGATTGGTTGGATTGATTATTTATACGATTTCGTATTTTTTCCTTTAAAATCATAAAAAAGAGAGCTCAAATGAACTCTCTTTCTTTATTTTCTCTTGAATATTTTCCTGAAAAGATTGGGATAAAAATCTTCTGTCCCAATTCTTAATTCTTTAGTTACCGGAAATAAAAATTTCAAAATAGGAATAAGAAATACCATTAAAATAGCAAAAATTATTATATTCATATAGCTGTAATTATCTTGGTAAACGACTCGCTCTCGTTAGAATTGCTTTGTTGATATCATTAATCAATTCCGGGCCTTCGTAGATAAAACCTGTGTATAATTGTACCAAAGTTGCTCCTGCATCTAGTTTTTCCAAAGCATCTTTTGCAGAATGAATTCCGCCAACTCCGATGATTGGGAATGCTCTGTTGCTTTTCTCAGAAAGATATTTGATCATTTTTGTGCTTCTTTCGCGAATCGGTTTTCCGCTTAAACCACCGTTTCCGATTTGTTCCAAAACTTCTGGTGAAGTTTTCAAACCTTCTCTGTTGACTGATGTATTGGAAACTACGATTCCGTCGATTTTTGTTTCGGCAATCAATTCGATAATTTCATCAAGCTGTTGATTATTTAAATCCGGAGCAATTTTCAATAAAATGGGCTTTTGTACCGTTTTTGACTGATTTATTTTTTTAACTTCTGTGATTAATTCGCGTAAATATTCTACATCTTCCAGTTTGGCGTGACTTCCAACGTTCGGACAGCTCACATTCAGCACAAAATAATCTACATAAGAATGAAGCCCATCGAAACAATCCAGATAATCCTGAGTGTAATTTTCCGGCGTTGTATTCGTATTTTTTCCGATGTTTCCACCGATGATGATTTTTCCTTTATTGCCTTTTAATTTTTCAATAGCAGCTTGAAGACCTTCGTTGTTGAAACCCATTCTGTTGATGATTCCGCCATCTTCAATTAGTCTGAATAATCTTTTCTTCGGATTTCCGGCTTGAGCTTTTGGAGTTACTGTTCCGATTTCTACAAATCCGAAACCTAAATCTCCCAACTCATTAAATAAAACTGCATTTTTATCGAAACCGGCAGCTAATCCTACAGGATTTTTAAATTTTAAGCCGAAAACTTCTCTTTCCAGACGTTTGTCTACAATAGGTTTTGGAAAAAATAATTTGGTAAGAAATCCAAAATTCTTGAGCATTGAAAAAGTAAAATGATGCACTTCTTCAGGATCGAATTTGAAAAGGATCGGACGAATGAGCGATTTGTACATTGAAAAAAAGTTTTACAAAAATACTCATTTTAAAATTAATGGTTGTTAACGTATGATATTTTATGGAAAAATGTATTATAAACGATATCTATAAAAACATCTGCGTTATTTGCTAAATTTGCGAGATCATTTATTAAATTATTTTAGGAGCTATTTCCCGCTTTTCATTACAATCTTTTTTTGCAAAAAAGGATTTTCATTGCAATCGGGGCTAAACCTCAGTCATTAATTTAAATTTGAGAAATATTCACAAAGTTTGTCATCCTGAAAGGATCAAGACACGAATTGTTTTATAATGTTTCTAATATTATGTTTAGATGCTTTCAGCATGACAAACTATATGTTATATTTTGATGGAAGTTTAAGAAATTAAGAATATGCACTCAAATCCAGTTTCAAAATATCCCCTACTTTTTTGAATTCATCATCTATAGTTGCATTTATGGTAATCTTTTCGTTAGAAATGGGATGATTAAAAATCAATTGATGGGCATGAAGCGTCATTTTATTGATTCCAAATGTTTGAAGCCATAATTTATTCTGTTTGTTGCAACCGTGTTTTCGACAACCTAAAATTGGATGTAAAATATGTTTAAAATGCTTTCTCAACTGATGAAATCTTCCCGTTTGAGGAATTGCTTCGACTAAACAATATCTTGAAGTTTGATGTTTTAAAAAAGGCAAATCGATTTCCGAAGTCTGCAAACGGCGATAATAGGTAATCGCATTTTGTGTAACCTCGTTTTCATTCACCAAATCATAATCGATGGTTTCTTCTTCTTTTGTCCAACCTCGGAGAATGGCGATGTATTTCTTTTCAACCAGTTTTTCCTCAAATTGAGTGCTCATCATTCTCAGAGTATCTTTATCTAAAGTAAACAGCAAAACGCCCGAAGTTTTTCGATCCAAACGATGCACCGGATACACTTTTTGCCCGATCTGCTTTCTCAGTTCCTGAATCGCGTAAGTATCGGCTTCTCCTGAATAAAAGGATTTGTGAACCAATAATCCACTCGGTTTGTTGATGGCAATAAGATGTTCGTCGCGATAAAGAATTTCTAACATAGGGCAAAAGTAGAGATTTCAAATCTATTTGATAAAAATCTGCTTTCAAACTTTATGAATATCCGAAAGTTTTTTTTAAACGCAAAGGTTGCAAAGATTTTTTTGACTACTATTCGTTTTTAAGTTCGCAAAGGCGTTTGACTACGTCGAATCTTCGATTTCACTTAGCAAAACTCACAAAGTATTTTCAATTTTGCTTGACTGGGTTTCTTTGAAATAGAAATCTTGAAATTACCGACTGATTTAGCTCTGATTGAACGGCATGTTTGAGCTCATTTTTTTGGTTTCGGCGAAGCGGCTCCGCCGCTTCGCCGAAACCAAAAAAATGGCGAGTAGTGAAAGCAGGTTCCCGGCTCCAAAAACCAAAAATGTAAATATTTGTCGGTTTATTAACAGCTTTTTTTGTTGAATTTCATGGAATTGGAATTCAAATTCATATTTTTGCACTTTAGACGATTAAAAAAATTATGGCAAAGCAAGAAGATGTTTTCAAGAAAGTGATTTCTCATGCGAAAGAATATGGTTTTATTTTTCCTTCGAGTGAGATCTATGACGGTTTATCGGCTGTTTATGATTATGGACAAAACGGTGCTGAATTAAAAAATAATATCAAACAATATTGGTGGAAAGCGATGGTACAGCTTAACGAAAATATTGTCGGCATTGATTCAGCCATTTTGATGCACCCAACAACTTGGAAGGCATCGGGTCACGTAGACGCTTTCAACGATCCATTGATTGATAATAAAGATTCTAAAAAACGTTTCAGAGCAGACGTTTTGGTAGAAGATTACTGCCTGAAAATTGAAGAAAAAGAGAATAAAGAAATTGAAAAAGCAGCGAAAAGATTCGGAGATGCTTTTGATAAAGAACAATTTGTAGCAACAAATCAAAAAATTATTGATTACAGAGCTAAAAGAGAAGCAATTCTTTCAAGGTTGGCAAAATCTTTAGAAAATGAAGATCTTGCTGATGTAAAAGCTTTAATTGAAGAATTAGAAATTGCTGATCCTGACACCGGTTCTAAAAACTGGACGGAAGTAAGACAATTCAACTTAATGTTCGGAACTAAATTAGGTGCTTCTGCAGATTCTGCGATGGATCTTTATTTGAGACCGGAAACGGCTCAGGGTATTTTCGTTAACTTTTTGAATGTTCAGAAAACGTCTCGTCATAAACTTCCTTTTGGTATTGCACAAATCGGAAAAGCATTTAGAAATGAAATTGTTGCAAGACAATTTATTTTCAGAATGCGTGAATTCGAACAAATGGAAATGCAGTTTTTCGTTGCTCCAGGAACAGAACTTGAATTCTACGAACAATGGAAACAAAAACGTCTAAACTGGCATAAAGCTTTAGGTTTAGGTGATGAAAACTATAGATTCCACGATCATGAGAAATTGGCTCATTATGCGAATGCTGCGGCTGATATTGAATTTAATTTCCCATTCGGTTTCAAAGAATTGGAAGGTATTCACTCAAGAACGGATTTTGATTTGAAAGCTCACGAAAAGCATTCAGGAAGAAAGCTTCAGTTCTTCGATCCTGAAAGAAACGAAAATTATGTGCCTTATGTTGTAGAAACTTCAGTAGGTTTAGACCGATTATTTCTTTCGCTATTCTCTCATTGCTTGAAAGATGAAGTATTGGAAGACGGTTCAGAAAGAACAGTTTTATCTTTGCCACCGGCTTTAGCGCCAATTAAAGCCGCTATTCTTCCATTAATGAAGAAAGACGGTTTGGCAGAATATGCTGAGAAAGTTTTCAACGATTTGAAATACGATTTCAACTTATTCTACGAAGAAAAAGATGCGATCGGAAAACGTTACAGAAGACAGGACGCGATTGGAACACCTTATTGTATCACGATCGACCACGATTCTTTAACAGATCACACGGTGACCATAAGAGACAGAGATACAATGGTTCAGGAAAGAGTTCCGGTATCGGAATTAAGAAGAATTATCGACGAAAAGACAAGTTTCAGAAAT
>DKLU01000381.1:0-2459 GCA_002455915.1 Chryseobacterium sp. UBA6632 | reverse complement strand
TCAGAAATTTACTTTCAAAAATATAGATTAAAAGCCTTGAGAAATCAGGGCTTTTTTTATACACTTTTTTTGAATAGATTTGTTTTACACTAATCATTCAAAATATGTGGTTAATAATTCTGCAAACGGTTCTTATTGTTTTAGTTGTAGCCATTATTCTTATGTATCTTTTTGGATATGGCTATCTTTTCAGCGGTATTTCCAAAACGTATTTACGGGGAAGGTCTACTGCTTATATTGATGATGGAAAACTTTTTACAAGCAATATCATTAAAACTGCTTCACCTAAAATTTGGGAAGAATCTTCCAGTTATAATAAAACTGATTTACCGAAAAATATAGTTGATGATTTAATTCATGCTAATACCGCCGCTTTTATTGTAGTAAAAGACGGAAAACTTGTTCATGAACAGTATTGGAACGGCTATCATCAACTTTCACATACCAACTCTTTTTCCATGACGAAAGTAATTACGGTCATGCTTTTGGGAAAGGCTATTGAAGAAGGAAAAGTCAACAGTATTGATGATCTGTTTTCAGATTATTTTGATGAATTTAAAACAAAAGGATTCGGAAGAAGTTTAACGTTAAAAAATTTAGCCCAAATGGAAGCCGGACTCAATTGGGATGAAGATTACAAAAATCCTTTTTTACCGACCGCCAAAGCCTATTATGGAAGAAGTTTGATGAAAGCTACTTTTTCAAGAAAATTTAAAGAAAAACCAGGCGAAAGATTTGAATATCAAAGTGGAGCAACGCAGTTATTGGGTTTTGCTCTGAAAAAAGCATTAAATCAAACATTGGCAAGTTATCTTTCTGAAAAATTCTGGATTCCGTTGGGAATGGAACAAAACGCAGAATGGAGCACCGACGAAAGCGACATGGAAAAAACGTATTGCTGTATTCACTCTAACGCCAGAGACTTTGCCAAGTTGGGACAATTATTTTTGGATGACGGAAAAGTAGATGGCGAACAAATTTTAAACCTTGATTTTATTAACCAAATGAAAACTCCGACAGAAAAATCTGAGGAAATTTACGGAATGGGCTTTTGGATTAATTACGATAATCCAGTAAAACATTATTATTTTCTTGGACTTCAGGGACAATATATTATCATGGTTCCTGAACATAATATGGTGATTGTAAGAACCGGAAGTTATAATAATCTGCCAAAAAATGACCGCGGAAGACCAGATCAGGTGAAATTTTTAGTCAATGAAATGGTGAAGTTATTTTAAAGTTTAGAATAAATTTTTGTTTAATGAAATCTGAAATTAGCTTCTGTAAGCGTATTATTCTTCAAAAAAGCTTCATATTCGGGAGATAATTGTTTTCGGCCAAAAGTATTTTCACCGCTCATGCTTCCGAGACGCACTTTGTCTTTTCCAAACTTTTTATTCATGGCATCCATTGCTTTCATCACCGGTAAATGCTGGTTCTGGGTATCTTCTTCAAAAAGATTGATCAAGCGCTGATCTTCAGGAACAAAATCATTAACGATAACGCCAGCTTTTTTATAATGGAAACCGTCTTTATAAATAGCTTCAAGCAACTCATTCACAACCCTTCCAATCAAAATGGAAGAATTGGTAGGATTAGGAAGAATTTTCGTCATGGCATTTCTATACTCTGGCAAATCTGTTCTGAAACGATTGGTTTGAACAAAAACAGTCACCATTTTGCAACACGTATTTTGTTTTCTCAACCTCTCGGAACAGTACATCCCAAAGGTTTCTACACGTTCGCGAACATCTTCTTTTTTGGTCAGCATTTCCATGAAACTTCTCGTGACCGCGATTGATTTTTTAGGTGAAGGTGAATCTAATTCTAATTGACGAATGCCTTTCAATTCATTAATCATTCTTATCCCATGAATTCCCATGATCTTACGAACCCACATTTCAGGTTTTTGTAATAAATCCCAAGCTTTATAAACCCCGTTGTCATGCATTTTAGCAGCTAAACGTCTTCCAATTCCCCAAACATCGCCGATATTCAACCATTTTAAAGCAATCTCAATTTTTTCTGGAGTATCTAAAATAAAGACTCCATTAAATCTCTCAGGATCTTTTTTTACAATTCGATTGGCTATTTTGCATAAGGTTTTGGTAGGCGCAATGCCTATGCTTACAGGAATATTAGCTTTTTCTTTAATTTCATCCTTGATTTTAATACAGTAATCCTGAATATTAACATATCGAAAGCTCGTGAGATCTAAAAACAATTCATCGATACTATAAACTTCGAAATCTCTTTCGCCAACATACGATTTTGAAATCTCAATAACCTGCTGGCTTTTAAAATTATACAATTCAAATTTTGCAGAAAAAGATTGCACATCGTACTTTTTGAAAAGTTCCTTATACTTAAAAGCAGGAGCCGCCATCGGAATTCCCAAATCTTTGGCTTCCTTACTTCGGGACACAACACATCCGTCGTTGTTGGAAAGTACCACG
>DKLU01000023.1 GCA_002455915.1 Chryseobacterium sp. UBA6632 | reverse complement strand
GCTTTTTCCCGCTATCCACTATATCTTTTTTGTTACGACCTCCGCTTCGCTCCAGTCGCAACAAAAAAGGATGCCGTTTCTATCGGGGCTAGGAGATTCATGCCGTTGAAATGGAGGTAAAATAACACCACCCGTCAAAAATTTCTTTGAAATTTTTGCCACCCCTCCAAATGAGGGGAATTCAAATATTGCGTTTTTCAATTGCTGAGTGAAACGCCTTTGCGATCGAAAAATAGGCAGAATAATTTTAAAACAAAATCTTAGTGAACATTGCGTTAAAAATAACTTCTTCATATCACTATGTTTCGTCCAGAATGACAAATGATCGCAAATTTCCATCAACCATCAACTAAAAACCATCAACCAAAATCCTCATATTAAGGTAAGAATTATTTCCTATCTATATCACAATCTCATTTTACGAATGTTTTAATTTAACACTTCTTAACGAACCGTTTTTATTTCTTATTTTTGATGGATTCAATTTTATGCAATGAAATTATATAAGTTATCTTTATTGATGCTGGTTTTGGGTGGTTCTGCAATCGCTCAGACTCAAAAATTCACCATGGCGGAGGCAGTTAATGGCTTGAGAACGAACTTGGCGGTTAAAAATATTTCACAATTTTCATGGTCGAATGATGGGAAATCATACATTCAGGCAGTGAAAGGTGGATATTTAATCACTGATTTAAGAACCAATAAACAGGATACGTTGGTGTCTTTAACTCAGTTGAACAGAAATTTGGCTGACAATAAACTAAAAGCAGTTCCACAAATCAAATTCATCAGTAATTCCCACGGATATTACAATGCAAACGACAAAATGGTTTGGGTTGAAAAATCAGGAAGCGACTGGAAAGTGAAAAATTCTGTGTCAATTGATAAAGAGGCTTCAAATATGAAGGTCTTTGGTGATAACCAAACTTTTGCTTTTACGGTAAAGAATAATTTATTTGTTAATAAAAACGGTAAGACAATTGCTGTAACGAATGATTCTAATGAAAACATTCTAAACGGAGCAGCAAACGTTCACAGAAACGAATTCGGGATCGATACGGGAATTTTCCCTGCACCAAACTCTGAAAGTGTAGCCTTCTACAGAATGGATCAGACGATGGTTGCAGACTATCCGATCATTGATTGGTCGGTAACGCCTGCGGTGAACCACAACATCAAATATCCTATGGCGGGACAAACTTCTCATCAGGTGACGTTGGGTGTTTTCAATATCAAAACACAAAAAACAACTTTCCTGAATGTTGAAGGTGAAAAAGATCAATATTTAACGGCAGTTACATGGAGTCCGGATTCAAAATATATTTTCATTGCGGTTTTGAACAGGGGGCAGAATCACATGAAAATGAATCAGTATGATGCGGTAACAGGAAATTTAGTAAAAACTTTATTTGAGGAAACAAGCGATAAATATGTTGAGCCACAACATCCGTTAACGTTCTTACCGAATTCAAATACAGATTTTATTTGGCAAAGTCAGAGAACGGGGTACAATCATTTATTCCATTATAATGTAGAGAAAGGATTGGTTTCTCAGATTACAAAAGGTGATTGGTTGGTAACTGATATTTTAGGTTTTAATGATAAGAAAAAGGAAATTTATTTCACCTCTACGAAAGAAACGCCTTTAGAATAACATTTATATAAAATCAACTGGACGAACTTCAAAATGCAGCGTTTAGACAATGCAGAAGGAGTACACAATGGAGTTTTAAGCAGTGACGGAAATTACTTGTATGATTCTTACAGCAATGCTAATACGCCTCGAAGTATTAATTTAATCAACACAAATACCTTAAAATCAAACAATCTTCTGACTGCTGAAAATACTTTAAAAAATTATCAGCGTCCGGAAATTAAAAATATTGAATTAAAAGCAGACGACGGAACGCCTTTATACGGAAAGATCATTCTTCCAACGAATTTCGATCCGAACAAAAAATATCCGACCATCGTTTATTTATATAATGGACCACATTTACAATTGATTACAAATACTTTCCCGGCTTCAGGAAATCTTTGGTACGAATATATGGCTCAAAACGGATACATCATTTTCACGATGGACGGAAGAGGTTCTGCGAATCGTGGTTTAAAATTCGAACAGGCGGTTTTCAGAAATTTGGGAACTACCGAAATGAACGACCAGATGAAAGGGGTGGATTATTTGAAATCGCTTCCTTACGTAGATGCTCAGAAACTGGGAATCCACGGTTGGAGTTTTGGTGGATTTATGACGACAAGCTTCATGCTTCGTAAACCGGATGTTTTCAAAGTTGGTGTGGCAGGAGGTCCTGTAATCGACTGGAGCATGTACGAAATCATGTACGGTGAAAGATATATGGATACACCGCAGGAAAATCCACAAGGGTATGCAACGGCAAATCTTTTAGATAAAGTTCAGAATCTGAAAGGTAAATTACTGATGATTCACGGAGCGCAGGATGACGTGGTTGTTTGGCAACATTCCGTGAAATTCATTAAATCGGCTGTTGATAATGGAGTGCAGTTAGACTATTTTGTTTATCCGGGACATCCGCACAATGTAATCGGGAAAGACAGAGT
>DKLU01000031.1 GCA_002455915.1 Chryseobacterium sp. UBA6632 | reverse complement strand
GGAAAAAGCTTCTAAAAAATATTTCATTAATAGTAAACAATTATAAACTTTTGAGCACGAAAAAAGCCTTTCAAATTGAAAGGCTTTTTCTTATTTATTGTAGTATAAATTATTTTGAAGCAAGTACTTCTTTGTTGGAAGTCGTTTTACCGTGAACTTCGTCTTCTTTTCCGGTCTTCAGGAAGTCATAGGCAATTGCCGATGCAATGAAGATGGATGAATAAGTACCGAAACCGATACCCACTAATAGAGCAAACATAAATCCTCTTAGGTTATCTCCACCGAAAATGAAGATCGCCAAGATTACTAAAATCGTAGTAAATGAAGTGTTGAATGTTCTACCTAATGTACTTGAAATAGAGTCATCGAATAAACCAGCTAGTGTTAATGATTTTTTCTCTCTCAAATATTCTCTAATTCTGTCGAAGATAATTACCGTATCGTTGATTGAATACCCTAATACCGTAAGGATTGCAGCGATAAAATCCTGGTTGATCTCCATGTTGAATGGCATGTACTTGTGAAGCAATGAATACGCTCCCAAAATGATCACCGCATCGTGGAACAATGCCGCAACCGCACCAAGAGAGAACTGCCATTTTCTAAATCTTACTAAAATATAGATGAATATACCTGCCAAAGCAGCAACTACAGCTAAAGTACCGTGTAATTTGATATCATCAGCAACGGTAGGACCTACTTTTTCAGAAGAGATAATTCCTGCGTGATCTTTGTCTGCAGATTTGAAATCCTGAATTGTGATCCCAGCTGGCAGCTGAGTTTTTAATCCTTCAAATAATTTTTGCTCAACAGTTTGATCCGCTTTTAATGATTCGTCATCAATAAGGTAATCTGTGGAGATTTTCAATTGTCTGTCGTTTCCGAAAGTTTTAGCTTCAACAGAAGAGTTTTTACCGTCTTCAGTCTGAAACATTTTAATCAAATTAGCTTCAACATCTTCAGCGTTTACATCTTTATCAAATCTTACCACATAGTTTCTACCCCCAGTAAAATCGATACCGTATTTGAAACCGTGAGTGAAGATTGAACCGATACAAACTATCGTAAGAACCGCAGAAATAATGTATGCATATTTTCTTTTTCCAATGAAATCGATCCAAGTATTTCTGAATAGATTTTTCGTTGGAGCCGTCCAAACAGAAAGTCCTTTTCCTTTTTCTAGTCTGTGGAAGATCATTACTCTGGAAAGAAGGATTGACGTGAATAGAGTCATTACCGCTCCAATCAATAACGTCAATGCAAAACCTTTAATAGGTCCTGTTCCGAAGAAGAATAATACAACCGCCGTTAAGATCATTGTTAAGTGACCATCGATGATCGCGTTCAATGCATGTTTGAAACCATCTTTGTATGCTTCAAGAATGCTTTTACCCGCAAATAATTCTTCTTTTGTTCTTTCGTAAATGATAACGTTCGTATCCACCGCCATGGCCATGGAAAGTACGATACCTGCGATACCCGGAAGTGTAAGAGTAAAGTCTCCAGAATCCATGATACCGAAAATATAGAATAAGTTGATGATCATTGCAATTACAGCGTACACTCCCGCACCACCGTAATAGAAAATGATATAAACAATAATAATTAAGAATGCGATACCGAATGAAAGTACACCCGCATCAATAGACTCCTGCCCTAATGACGGACCTACCTGAGTAGCCTGAACAACTTTTGCACCTGCAGGCAATTTACCCGCTCCTAAAACGTCTACCAATTCTTTAGCTTCCTCCTGAGAGAAGTTACCAGAAATCTGAGTTCTACCGTTAGGAATAGCACCTACAACGTTTGGCGCTGTGTATACTCTGTTATCAAGTGTTACAGCAACTGGTTTTCCAACGTTTTTCTCCGTTAAAGTTTTCCAGTCTTTGGCACCTTTAGAATCCATCTGCATGTCTACCACCACTCTGCTCAACTCGTCATAGCTGATGTTTGCAGTTTCTACAGCACCATCCACAGGAGCCTTCTGGTTGATGTTACCTCTGATAGCATACAATACTAAGCTTTCGCTGTCTGTAGCCTCAGGCTTATAACCCCACATAAACTGAGTATATTTAATGTTTGCAGGACGCAAAGACTGAGCAATTTTGCTGTTCAAGATTTTGTTAACAGCAGCTGTATCAGATAATTTTACGTTTGCAACACCATTAGTTCTTAATTTGTCTAGGTTAAGAAGATTCATGAAGTTTGTATTCTTCGCAACTCCCATAGAATCACCTTTTGCAGAAACCATTGTAGTTAATGACTGGAAATAAGGAGCGATTTCAGGAACCTGCTGTACTTCCCAGAACTGAAGTTTTGCAGAAGTCTGAAGCATTTTCTTCACCTTATCGATATCTTTCATACCAGGCATTTCTACAGAAATTCTAGCCGTACCAGGTACTCTCTGAACGTTTGGCTGCACAGCACCCATTTTATCGATTCTCGTTCTGATAACCTCGAAAGCTGTACCTACAGAAAGATCAATTCTTCTTTTTACGATGCTTTTTACCTGCTCGTCGGAAGTATTGTATTTAATTTCTGAAAGATTCGTATTTCCGAAAAGCTCAGGATCAGCAAGTTTCAGGTTGGTACCTTTCGCTTTGTTGATCGCATCGAATTGATCAAAGAAATTATCGATGTAAGATTTTGTAGAATTTTTCTGAACTTCATCGGTCTTGTTCAAAGCTTCGATCAAGATTGGGTTGGTAGAATAATTGGTTAAATCATTCACCAAGTCTCTCTGGTTGATCTCCAAAAGAACGTTGATTCCCCCTTTCAAGTCCAAACCAAGTTTCATTTCCTTGTCTTTGGCTTTAGAGTAATAAAGTTTAGTAAATCCTAAATTCAAAGTATCCTTAGAAAGCTTTAAAATTTCTTTCTGGTACTTCTCCGGATTGTCTCCTGCAATAGCAGTCGCCTGCTTTTCAATTTTGCTGGCGTACCATGTTGGTAATAGCTCATTTAAGCAAATTAACCCTAGTACAATAGCAACAATTGTAATAAGTCCTTTTCCTTGCATTTTGTTATAACTACGTTAAATTAAGTCGGCAAATATAATCATTTTATTGAATTTTATGAATTATTAACAACAGAAATCGTTTATTTTCAGATATATCGGCTATCTCATTTACATTAAACATTTACTAATGATTGTTATGAATTTTAATTAATAATTCAATAGCGATTGGTATAAAATTTTCATTTATAAATTCAACACACTAAATATCAAAATATTATGAAAAAACTACTTTTTTGCGTAAGTATTTTTTCTTCTTTTATCATTAATGCACAAAGCATTAATTTGGAAGAATTTGCTACCGGGCTTACCGCACCCGTTGAAATCACGAACGCCAACGACAGCCGATTGTTTGTCGTACAACAGAATGGAATGATCAAAATTATTCAGCCCAACGGAACGATAAATGCTACCAATTTTTTAAATATAAGCTCAAAAGTTCTTTATGGCGGTGAAAGAGGACTTTTAGGATTGGCGTTTCATCCGCAATACTCTACCAATGGGTATTTTTTTGTGTATTATAACAATACCGCAGGAAATATTATTGTGGCAAGATACACGGTAAGCGGTACAGACGCGAATGTTGCCGATCCCAATTCTGAAAAGATCTTGCTGAATATTCC
>DKLU01000030.1:12491-12885 GCA_002455915.1 Chryseobacterium sp. UBA6632 | reverse complement strand
ATTATTTTAACAATAAATGATATTTATTAAATAATTATTATGAAATTTCATTTATGTTTTTAAACAATGTTAAATAATTAATTTTATTCTATCAAACGAACGACTGGTCTTCATAGCGAAGTTCCATGATTTGTTGTTTAATCTGATTACTAACATTTCAATATCAAATGTAATGAAAAACTTGACCATTTTTGGATTAACACCTTTTGAAAAACCGGATGTTAATCTTACGCTTCAATTACACAAGGCAGGCGCTTTTCCTGTCTTAAGCTTAGGACGTGATGAAGAAACTGCCCAAAAAGCAATCAATCAATTAGAACAAAAAGACATCCCTGCGTACGGGATATATTTGAGTAACGAAAAACTATGTTCAATTCAAATTCCTGAAAAGGCA
>DKLU01000030.1:0-12357 GCA_002455915.1 Chryseobacterium sp. UBA6632 | reverse complement strand
TCAAATTCCTGAAAAGGCAGAAATTGCGATTCTTCCTTTTGGAATTTCCCTGAAGAGTAACAAAAACCTTGCCATAATTTATCAGGTAAATAATTTGGATGATGCCAAAAAAGCCGAGCAATCTGGCGCAAAAGGAATCATCATCAAAGGAAATGAAGCCGGAGGATTGGTAGGATACGAATCTACGTTTGTGCTTTTCCAGCGCGTGATCAAAGAAATCACAAGTATTCCCGTATGGATACAGGGAGGGATCGGGCTTCACACCGCAGCAGCCGCCAAATCTCTTGGTGCCGCAGGTGTTGTTTTAGACAGTCAGCTTGCCTTGTTCCCGGAAACTTCTGTTCCGAAAGAGATTAAGGATTTATGCTCAAAGTTAAACGGTACAGAGACAAAAATTATTGCCAATCATCGCGTATTGGTAAGACCCAACTCTCCTTCTCTGTCTGAAAATATAACTACCGAAGAGCTTACAGCATATTTCACAGATTTTGATGTAAGCAAAAGCTACATTCCTATGGGACAGGATATTTCTTTAGCAACTGATTTGTATGAAGATTTTAAAAATCTGAAAAAATTAGTTTTTGGATTTAAGGAAGCCATGTACGGTCATTTGAAACAAGCAAAAGCGCTTCAAATTATCGATAAAGAAAATATTTTAGCGAAAGATTTAAACCTAAAATATCCCATCGCACAAGGTCCGATGACTCGTGTGAGTGACGTTCCTGCATTTGCGAATGCGGTTGCAGAATCGGGAGCTTTACCATTCGTTGCTTTATCTTTATTAAAAGGTAACGCAGCAAAATCTTTGGTTTTTGACACCAAAAATTTAGCGGGAGAAAAAACCTGGGGTGTCGGAATTTTAGGATTTGCACCACAGGAATTGAGAGACGAACAAACTTCTTATATTTTAGAAGCAAAACCACCTGTTGTTTTAATCGCAGGAGGAAGACCGGCTCAGGCAAAAGTCTTTGAAAAAGCAGGAATTAAAACCTTTTTACACGTTCCCTCTCCCGCCCTTTTAGATATTTTCTTGAAAGAAGGCGCAACGAATTTCATCTTTGAAGGTCGTGAATGTGGTGGTCACGTTGGTCCGCTTTCCAGCACGGTTCTGTGGGAAAAACAGATTGAAAGAATTTTAAAAGAAGACCATCCTGAAAACATCAGCGTATTTTTTGCAGGTGGAATTCACAATGATTTTTCGACAGCTTTCGTTTCCATTATGGCGGCTCCGTTAGCGGCAAGAGGTGTGAAAGTAGGTGTATTAATCGGCACTGCTTACCTTTATACCCAAGAAGCTGTTTCTTGTGGAGCTATACAGGAGGAATTCCAATTACAGGCTTTACAGGCTAAAGAAACCGTTTTGTTAGAAACCGCACCGGGACACGAAACGCGTTGTTTAGATACAGCTTTTGCTCAATATTTTAATGAAGAAAAATCTAAATTAATCGCAGCCGGAATCGACAAGAAAGAAGTTTGGGAACAGCTAGAAAAATTAAATGTTGGTCGTTTAAGAATTGCCGCAAAAGGCGTTGAACGTCAAGGAGACCAACTAGTGAATATAGCTAAAGAAGATCAACTGGATTTGGGAATGTATATGATTGGTCAGGTGGCGACAATGCAAAACAAAGTTATTTCTTTGGATGAATTACACGAAAATGTAAGCATTAATAATCAAAAATATATTCAGGAAGCTGAACTTTCAGAAGAACCGATTTCAGTTGAAAAACCTTTAGACATCGCTATTATCGGAATGGAATGTATTTTCCCTGATGCTAAAAATTTAGAGGAATATTGGAGAAATATTGTTCTTGGAAAAGACAGCGTAACCGAAGTTCCGGACGAAAGATGGAATAAAGAATTATATTATCATCCAGATTCCAACGAAGCCGATGTTTCCCACTCAAAATGGGGCGGATTTATTCCAAAAATCGATTTCGATCCATTAGCATTCGGAATTCCTCCACAATCTTTGGCAGCCATCGAGCCAACTCAATTGTTGACTTTATTGGTAGCAAAACGCGCAATGGACGATGCTGGATATGGCGAAAAACATACGAACAGAGAAAATATTTCTGTTAT
Organism: Chryseobacterium sp. UBA6632; assembly: GCA_002455915.1. Taxonomy (GTDB): domain Bacteria; phylum Bacteroidota; class Bacteroidia; order Flavobacteriales; family Weeksellaceae; genus Chryseobacterium. Next base: position 10,278 of record DKLU01000030.1, on the reverse strand, counting down.
CATCGGTGCTGAAGGCGGTAATGATTTAGCCAACAGCTACAGTTTCAGAGGATTTTACAAGCAAGTTTTCGGTGAACTTCATGAAGAAGTGAAAGAAGCTTTTCCTCATACGACAGAAGATTCTTTCCCTGGAATTTTAGCGAATGTGATTGCGGGAAGAATTACCAACCGTTTAGATTTAGGTGGAAGAAATTATACCGTAGATGCAGCTTGTGCTTCTTCTTTGGCAGCGATTGATCTGGCTTGTCAGGAATTGGTTTTAGGCAAATCAGATATGGTTTTGGCAGGTGGTGCGGATTTACACAACGGAATTAACGATTATTTGATGTTTTCCAGCACACATGCGCTTTCCAGAAGAGGAAGATGTGCAACTTTCGACAGCGAAGCAGACGGAATTGCTTTAGGGGAAGGTGTGGCCATATTAGTTTTAAAAAGATACGAAGACGCTGTAAAAGACGGCGACAGAATTTATTCAGTAATAAAAGGTGTTGGCGGTTCGAGTGACGGAAAAGCGCTTGGATTGACCGCTCCAAGAAAAATCGGACAAGTTCGCGCTTTAGAAAGAGCCTACACTCAAGCCGGAATCAGTCCTGCATCGGTTGGATTGGTTGAAGCACACGGAACAGGAACAGTTGTTGGTGATAAAACGGAATTGAGTGCCTTAACGAATTTATTCAGTCGTTCAGGAGCTTTGCCGGGACAGACCCATTTAGGTTCAGTTAAAACTCAAATCGGGCATACAAAATGTGCGGCTGGTTTGGCTGGTTTAATTAAGGCTTCATTGGCAGTTTATCATGGAGTAAAACCTCCGACCATTCATCTTCAACAACCGAATGCGTATTACAACTCAATAACAAGTCCGTTCGCTTTCAATGCAGAAACTGGAATTTGGGCTGATAAAAACCGTTATGCGGGAATCAGTGCGTTTGGTTTTGGTGGAACGAATTTCCACACGGTTATCGCCAATCACCCTAAAGAAGACAATTCTGCGGTGTTGCTGTCTTGGCCTTCGGAATTATTTGTGTTCCGTGGAGATACGTATGATGAGGCTAAAATTCAATTAAATCAAATTAAATCTTTACTTGAAGTTAACGACAGTATCGCTTTAAAAGATATTGCTTACAGCTTAGCGACAAGTTCAGAAAAACAGGTTCAGTTGAGCATCGTTGCCGATACAGCCGAACATTTGATGATGAACATCGAATTAGCATTATCAGGAATTGAAAGCAAAGACACATTCACCGTTAATAAAAAAGAAGGAAAAGTAGCTTTCTTATTCCCTGGACAAGGCAGTCAGCGCATCAATATGGCACGCGATTTATTCGTAGCCTTCCCTGAAATGCGAAAATTAATCGATTCTTATCCTGAATTGGAAAAAGTAATTTTCCCTTCAAAAACGTTTAATGAAGCTGATTTAAAACAACAAAAAGAAACCATAAAAGATACCCGTTTAGCGCAACCACTTTTAGGAATTGTTGATTTGGCCTTGGCTAAATTCTTACAATCCATCGGAATCGTTCCTGATATGTTAGCGGGTCACAGCTACGGAGAATTACCTGCATTATGTTTTGCAGGTGTTTTCGAAGAAGAAAAACTGGTTGAATTAAGTATCAAAAGAGCACAATCTATTTTAAATTCTGTTGAAGGCGGCGATCCGGGCTCTATGATTGCAGTAAGTGCAACAAAGGAAAACTTACAGCCAATTTTAGCACACGTTGAAGGTTGTTATCCGGTAAATTACAACGCTCCGACTCAATGTGTGGTAGCGGGCAGTACGGACGCCATCAACAAATTAATGGAAGTATTGAAACAGGAAAGAATTTCAGCGAAAAAGCTGGAAGTTGCCTGCGCATTCCACAGTCCGTTGTTGGCAAAATCTAAAGGTTTATATCAAAACGTTTTAGAAAACGTTCCTTTCAACGAGATGCAGATTCCGGTTTGGTCGAACACAACAGCAGAAATCTATCCGACAAATGCTTCAGAAATCAAAGAAAGATTAACAGACCATTTGGTACAGCCCGTAAGATTCGTGGAAGAACTTCAGGCAATGTACAACGATGGTGCAAGAATTTTCATCGAGGTTGGTCCCGGAAAAGTATTGGCAGGATTAACGAAATCTTGCCTTGAAAAAGATCAATTAACGTTGTTTGTTGAAGACAATAATACCAATAAATTAACGCATCTACTTTCAACACTTGCTCAATATTTGGGAACAGGCCGAAGCTTTAATATTGCTAAACTTTTCGATGGTCGAAATGCAAAATCCATTCAAATCGATCAGCCAGAATTGTACAAGAAAAGTCCTGCCATTTGGCGCGTGAACGGACAAGCAGCTCATCCAACAACAGGTTCACTTCCTGTTAATGGTGCATTACCAATCATAAATCCACTTCAAATGGACAATTTTACTCAAAATACACAAACTACTGTCGCTGAAAATCAGACGAATGCAGAACGTATGCTTCAGGAATATTTAAACAGCATGAAAATGATGATTCAAGCGCAACGTGATGTGATGCTTTCCTTCTTGGGACAGAACCCGCAGGTTCACCAAGCCCCTGTTTATCAATCTCCTATTCAAAATGTTCCGGTTCAGAATATTCCTGTGCAAGTGGTTTCTACATCAACGAATAACGGTACTCAAGCAACAACTGTTGTTCCTGTAAAACATGCTCCAATAAAGGATATTAAAACATTATTGCTGCAAGTTGTAAGCGATAAAACGGGTTATCCTCACGAAATGTTGGGTATGGAAATGGATTTGGAAGCAGATTTAAGCATTGATTCCATTAAAAGAGTTGAAATCATTGGTACGCTGAAAGCTGAATTGGGTTCTTTCTCTTCAAACACAGCAAATGAAGACACCATCATGGAACAATTAGCGGGAATCAAAACATTAAATGGTTTAGTTTCTTGGTTAACAGAATACTCAGGTGCTTCAAATACAACAGAAAAAATTGGAGTTAAAGAAACTCAGGCTTCAACCTCTCAAGTTCAGACTGGATTTTCTCTTGAAGAACTTCAAACGGCTATTTTAAATATCGTAAGCGATAAAACGGGGTACCCCAAAGAAATGTTAGGTTTAGACCTGGATTTAGAGGCAGATTTAAGCATCGATTCCATCAAACGTATGGAAATTATCGGTGATTTAAAAACCAAAATCGGCTTCGGTGGCGATATGGAACAAGCAGATGATTTAATGGAAAAATTAGCTGCTATTAAAACACTAAACGGATTAGCTTCTTGGATTCATGAAATGAGCGGAAACGCTCCTTCTGAACCAGAACAAAGTGCATTATCACGTCTTCGTTTTGATTTGACTCCGACTGATATTTCTTTAAGTGAAAACACAGAAATCCTTCAAGGAAAACGTTTTGCCATCACTCAAAATGATCACAATCAGACTTTAGCTATTAAAAATGAGCTTGAAAAGCATGGTGCGATTGCAGAATTAATTGATTCTGCTCAAGATTTAACCAATTTTGACGGATTAATTATCCTTGATTTATTCTCTTCTTCCGCCAATCACAACATCATCGATCATGTTGATTTAATCAAAAAAATGGATCTTGATAAAGCAAAATGGATCTATCTGATTTCCGATATTCCGGCTCACGTCCAGGAACTGACGGACACTACTCTTTTACGTCATTACAAAGGACATCCCGGACTTTTCAAAAGTTTAGCACGCGAGTTTGAACAGACCAATTGCAGATTGATTAGCCTGACTTCACCTCAACAAATCAATCAGATCGCAGAAATTGCTTTAAAAGAAATATTATCTACCGATAAACCTTCTGAAGTGATTTACAAAAATGATCAAAGGCATAAAGTGGATATTATTCCATCACCGTTGTCAACTGGTCTAAGCGAAGCACAAATTCAACTCGATAAAGATTCTGTTGTTTTGGTTCTTGGAGGCGCACAGGGAATTACTTCCGAACTCGCAAAACATATGTCACAGGCTTATCCTTGTACGTATATTTTAGTAGGAAGATCTGCTGATCCGAGAAATCAGGCGACAAATAGAGAATTAGAAGTCATGAAAACCAAGGAAGAAATAAGAGCCTATCTTATCAAATCCGGAACATTCACTTCGCCTTCTGAAATCGAAAAAGAAACGATAAAAGTTTATAAAAACAATCAGATATTGCGTACCATAAGAGATATGGAGCAATTGGGAAATACGATTGTTTACCAATCATTAGATCTTTGTGATGAAAATGGTTTGTCTGAATTAATCAACAATATTTATGAAAAATACAACCGTTTAGATGGCGTTATTCACGGTGCCGGATTGTTGGAAGATAAATTATTCAAACAAAAAACAACAAGCTCTTTCGGACGTGTTTTCGATACTAAAGTGAAACCACTTCGTGTTTTGGCAGAACAGCTTCGCACGGATTGTCAGTTTGTCGTATTGTTTTCAAGCATCGCTTCGGTGTATGGAAATAAAGGTCAAACCGACTACGCAGCCGCAAACTCTGTTTTGGATGATTACGCGAATGCTTTAAATAAAAAACTAAAAGGAAAAGTAATCTCCATCAACTGGGGTCCGTGGAAAGGAGCCGGAATGGTTTCTCCAACCTTGGAAACAGAATATGAAAGAAGAGGAATTTCTCTAATTCCATTGGATCAGGGGAAGGAAATTTTCCTTAATGAAATAAAATACGGAACTGAAAGTCAGGTATTAATCATGTCTGGAAGTAACTGGTAATCTCTGTTTTAAATTGAATGTATGAAAAAAACAGATGTTGCAATAATTGGTTTATCTTGTGTCTTTCCGGGGGCACAGGATGCCAACACTTTTTGGCAGAATATTATCAATAAAGTAGATTCTACCCAATTGGCTCCGGCCGACCGAATCGATCCTGTTCATTTCAGTGACAGCACGAATCCGGTTGACCGTTTTTATTGTCAGCGCGGTGGATTTATTTCTGATTATGAATTCGATCCAACTGCTTTCGGAATTTTACCATTGGCGGTTGAAGGAACAGAACCCGATCATTTATTAACCTTAGATTTAGTTCAAAAAGCCTTAGACGATGCCGGAATTTTTCAGAAAAATATTTCGCTTGAAAAAACAGGAATCATCATAGGGAAAGGAAATTACACCGGACCGGGCGCAACCCGTGCCATCGAAATTGTAAGAACAGGTGAGCAGATTTCTTCTTTGTTAAAGGAATTGTTACCCGAAGTTTCTTCTGCCGATATCGAGAAGGTAAAACATGCTTTTCAGGAAAAGAAAGGACGTTTTGCAGCAGATACCGCGATGGGATTAATTCCGAATTTAGTGGCTTCATTAGTGGCAAATCGATTCAATCTTGGTGGTGCAGCTTTTACTGTTGATGCAGCCTGTGCAAGTGCTTTACTAGCAGTCGATCACGCGGTACAGGAACTTCAGAGAGGTCGTTCTGACATCATGATTGCAGGTGGTGTTCACACCGGACAAAACGCTGCTTTCTGGAGTATTTTTGCTCAGTTGGGTGCGATGTCCCGTCAGCAGCAAATCAAGCCTTTCAGCAGCGATGCAGATGGATTATTGATTGGTGAAGGTTGCGGATTTGTAGTCTTGAAAAGATTAGAAGATGCCGTTCGCGATCAGGATAAAATCTACGCTGTTATTAAAGGTATCGGAATCAGCAGTGACGGTAACGGAACGAGTGTAATGAGCCCTTCTGTAAAAGGTCAATTAAAAGCTTTACAACAAGCTTGGACGAATGCAGATTTAGATGAAAATCAAATTGGTTATATCGAAGCTCACGGAACAGGAACTCCGCTTGGTGACAAGACAGAATTGCAAACCTTAGCTCAGTTTTTCGGAAAAGAAGAAGGGGCAAAAATGGCAGGAATCGGATCGGTAAAATCAAATATCGGTCACGCAATGCCTGCTGCGGGAATTGCGGGTTTAATTAAAACCTGTCTGGCTCTGCATCACGATACATTGCCACCGACGTTATACTGCGAAAATCCAACTTCGGAAATGCAGAAAACCAGATTTGAACCTGTTCAGGAAGCAAAAAACTGGTCAAAAACAGGATTACCAAAAGTAGCGGCGGTGAATGCTTTCGGATTCGGAGGAATCAATGCTCATGTGGTGTTGGAAGGATATAATCTACCTAAAAAAGACAAGGTTTTAATCTTGGCAAGACCTACGCATGAAGAATTATTAACCGCATTACAAAATAATGAAACAGCGATTGGAGAAGGAAATTTCCGTGTGGCGATTTTCGAACCAACTCCTGCGAGAATTGAAAAAGCGACTAAAATTGTTGCTAAAAATAATCCGTGGAGAAATAAACAGGATATTTGGTACACCAACACTCCTCTATTGCAAAACGGAGAAAAAGTTGCCTTTGTTTTTCCAGGATTAGATGGATTGGCGAAAGGTGAAGTGGAAAGTGTAAGTCGTTATTTCAACATCAATGCACCGATTGAAACGGAAGGCGAAGGTTTGTTAAATGACGCTCTAAATATCTTCAACAACTGCAGTATTCTCGATAATTCATTAAAAAAACTAGGAATTATTCCCGATATGAATGCAGGGCACAGTTTGGGAGAATGGCTCGCGGGCTACTCTTCTGAATTGGCAGAAGTAAATTCTGTAAAAGCACTCATTGATGTTTTAAATCCAGAAACTTTTGAATTAAAAGATTCAAAATTTATCGCCATCGGAGCTGGAATTGAAACCATTAAACCTATCATTTCAGCAATTCAAAACATTTATATTTCTAATGACAATTGCCCAAATCAGGTGATTCTTTGTGGAAGTAATTTGGCTTTGGATGAATTGGTTCCCGTTTTAAAATCAAAACAGATATTTCATCAGATATTGCCGTTCCAGTCAGGTTTTCACTCGCCTTTTATCGCTGATAAATTAGATGTGATTTTGGCAGGAATGGAAAAAGCGCAGTTTCAGCAGACGAAAATTCCATTATGGTCGGCAACGACATTGGAACCTTATCCGGCTGATCAGGAATCTATCCGAAAACTGAGTGCGGAACACCTTGTAGAACCCGTTCGTTTCCGTGAATTGACAGACAAATTATACGAAGAAGGCGCAAGATTTTTCATTCAGGTCGGAACCGGCGGTTTGATCGGATTTATTGATGATACATTAAAAGGAAAAGCATTCAGTACGATTGCTTCCAGCGTTGCGACACGTTCTGCATTAGCTCAGTTTCAAAGAGTAGTTGCAGCGTTATTCGTGGAAGGAAAAACAGTTGCGCTGGACTTTTTAGATATTCAAAATCAAACCAAAAAATCATCCGGAAAAGGAATAAAACTGGAATTAGGTTCGCCGATTATCCGTGATTTTAAGGAAATTCAACATTTAGCAAAATCAATTGATACATCGAAGCCAAAAGTTTCTGCAACCGTTGCAAAAACAGGACATCCGCTTGTTCAGGCATTTCAGGATAATATTTCGGATATGATTAAAATGCAGGAAGAGGTTTTAACTTTATTCCAAGACCGTCCGAAAATTTCAATTTCAAATGTTGTGTTGCCAAAAGTTCAGGCTCCGATAAGTAAGAATTTTGAGAAAACATTGTACGTAACGTTGGAAACTCACCCTTACCTCATCGACCACAGCTTGTTGAGACAGCCAAAAGGCTGGACAGAAGTTGCCGATATGGAACCTGTGATTCCGATGACGATGATTTTTGAGCAACTCGCGGAAATTGCACAAGCAGAAATTGAAGGAAGCCAGATTCATAAAATCATGAATGTAAGCGTTTTCCAATGGATGAATGTGGCAAAACCTTTCGGAAAAACCGTAAAAGGAGAATGGAAATCTACCAACCACGCTTATTTAGATATTGAAAATTTTGCAAACGCTGAGGTTTTATTAACCTCAACTGCAAGACCAAATCCCATCTTCAATCTTTCCATCGGTGAAATATTACCCATTGAGAGAACTCCTGAAGAAGTGTATGATATGCACATGTTCCACGGTGAAAAATATCAGGGAATTACGGAAGTTTCAAAGGTTGGAACGAAAGGAATCATCGGAAAAATCAAAGGAAATGGTGGGAAAGGTTCGTTATTGGATAATGCAGGACAATTATTCGGGCTTTGGTTACAATTAACATTAACGAAAGACAGAATTGCCTTCCCTGTAAAAATCAAAGACATTGAATTTTTCGGAGATTTACAGGATCAGGGCGGTATTTTCGAATGTACCTGCAGTCTGACTGAAATGAATGACGAATTTGCGATCGGTGATATTCTTTTAACTAGAAACGGAAAAGTCTGGTGCAAAATTTCAGGATGGCAAAACCGCCGTCTGGAAATCGATGCCGCACTTTGGAATGTTTCGATGTCGCCTTTGCACAACCGTCTTTCGGAGGAAATTGCTCCCGAAGTATTTTTCTTCCATCAGGCTTATTCAAGAGTGGCATCTTGGGATTTTATTCTGAAAAGATATTTCAATCAAACCGAAAAACAGCATCACCAAACCTTGCTTCCCAACAAGAGAAAAAGCTATATGGTAAGCCGAGTTGCGGTGAAAGATGCAGTGAGAAATCTTCTTAAAAAGGAAAAAAATCATCCTTGCTTCCCTATCACTTTTGAAGTTGGTAAAGATGAGGTCGGAAAACCGTTCTTAATTGGAGATTCTACGAAAGACATTCACATTTCTCTAGCACATAAAGGAAAGGATGCCGTAGGAATTGCAAAAAGCGGAAAACCGGTCGGAATCGATATGGAAATCATGGAAGAAAGAAGCTCAGGATTCTACGATTTGGTCTTTACTGACAACGAATTAGCCTTATTAAAAGGCAAAGATCAGGCAGAATGGACGACCAAATTCTGGGTGGCTAAAGAAGCCTACGGAAAATTCGTCGGAACAGGACTGAAAGGAAACCCCAAAAACTTCGAAGTCGAGAAAATTACAGAAGATTCTTTATGGATCAATCAAACAGAAATCAAAACAATTAAACATAAAAATTATATCATAGGATGGACACTATAAACACTACAGCAAAATTAAATCACGAAGAATTATTCACTCTTTTAAAAGGTTTCATCACAGAAGTTATCGGTGAAGAATTTGTAGAGGAAATGGACATTACTCCGGAAAGTTCGTTCACGAAAGATCTGGAAATGGACAGCATCGAAATCGTTTCATTTTCAGAAAAAATCAAAGCGCATTTTGGTGACCAGATCGACTTTACGGGATGGCTGTCTTCCATGGATCTTGATGAGCTGATTAACCTAGATTTAAGTATGATTATCAATTACATCTACGAATGCCAATAATCTCTGTTAACGATAAAAAGGTTCATATTCAGGAACTCAACAAAGGGGCTGAACAAACTGTGGTGCTGATCCACGGTATGTTCAGCAATCTGTCTATTTATTATTTTAATATTGCTCCGATTCTGGCAAAACACTTCCATGTTGTGATGTACGATTTGAAAAGTCACGGCATGAGCGAGCGTTTTACAGACGGCTACGACTTGGGAAATATGTCTTCAGATGTTTTAGCATTGATGGATGCTTTACATATTGAAAAAGCACATCTTATCGGTTACAGTTTTGGAGGATTGATTTCTTTAAAAACTGCTTTAAAAGCCCCGAATCGCATCGAGCAACTGGTTGTTATCGAAGCTCCCGATCCGCAGGACGAAAAAGCCAGAAATATTATTGATGAATACAGCAAAGAGTTTCTGGAGCATTATGTAGCCAATTTTACCGACACCACCAAAGTACAGATGGGCAAAAGACAGATGGAAAAAAACCATCGTATGTATGAGTTTCTATTTAATCAGACCAGCATTAAAGCGGATATGATTAAAGAAAAGCATTTCCTAAGCGAAGTTGATTTTTCTGAATTAAAACCTTCAACAATGCTGATGTATGGTGAAGATTCCAACTGCAGACCGACAGGAGAATGGCTCAATTCCCAAATCGGAAACTCTGAATTACAATTAATTCAGGGAGACCACAACATCCCGATTCAGGAACCTGTTTTGATCGCGGAAACCATCGCCCATTTTTTATCAAAATCATTAAAAACCTTATCACAAAACCATGGCTAAATTTGTATTTATAGTTCCACCTTTAACTGGTCATGTCAATCCCACATTAAGCATTGGTGCTACTCTTCTGGAAAGAGGACATCAGGTTGCATGGATAAGCCTCGACCAACAATTACAACATAAACTTCCGGAAGGCGGAGAATTATTATTGATTCAGTATGACCAAACCGACGAAGAAAAAAGAGAAAGTGAAAACTATCTCGATATTATTTCTAAAAAAGTGGTTTATGGAATC
>DKLU01000029.1 GCA_002455915.1 Chryseobacterium sp. UBA6632 | reverse complement strand
CTAATATTTCAAGCGTTCTTAACGGAATTATTCCCAACGAGCGCATAGATTTTTGGGTATTGGTTCATAATGAATACGGGAAAAATAATGAAGTGAAAATTTCCGGGAAAAAGAAAGATTATACTCCGCAGGCCGCGGGATTCAACTTATTTCCTAGCGAAGACAGCTTTTATTACATCGTGTATTCTTCGGGTGGAAATATCAATTATGTGACTGATTTTGATGGGTTAAGAAAGTTCGTTAGAAAAACAGACAATGCCGAAGAAGCAGCTATTATCGCAACAATCGATGGCTATCTTATCGATGATGAGTTTAAAGATATCGCTGCCAGCTATTCGGAAGATAAAATGAATTATTATCTGGAAATCGGCAAATTGACTTCCAAAGAATGTCCTTACCAGAAAAAACATTTTACTTTAACCGTTAATAAAGCCTCTGGAACCATAAAAGATATAAAAGATAATGGTACTTATATTGAGCTTTACAATAAAAAATGCCCGAATAACCCTAGACTTTTAAAAATCGAAAAAAAGGAAGAACCAAAAAATGAGCCTAAAAAATCAACCCGATCTACCCGCAGATAATTTCTACGAAACCGAACGATTAATCCTTCGTCCGATGTCTTTGGAAGATGGAGAATTTATTTTCGATTTGTATAACAGACCGAAATTCATCCAGCATATTGGTGATCGAAATATAAAAACGGTTGCTGATGCAGAAAATTACATCAAAAATCGTTTTATGCCTCAGTTTGAAAAGCTGGGATTTGGAAATTATTTGATCTTAACGAAAGAAGGAAATCACAAAATTGGTGGAGTAGGAATCTTCGAAAGAGAAGGCTTGGAGATTCTGGATATAGGGTTTTCTTTATTGGATGAGTTTGAAGGAAAAGGTTATGCCTATGAAGCTGCTTTAAAGGTTAAATCTATCGGAATGGATGATTTTGGATTAAAGAAAATTTCTGCGATTACTTCAAAAAATAACTATTCTTCTCAAAAATTAATCCAAAAATTAGGATTGAAGTTTCAAAAAATGGTTATGATTCCGGAAGATTCTGAAGAATTAATGTATTACGAAACATTAGACTAAAATAAACCACAAATCACACGAATATTTTCACAAATACCACAATAATGATTCGTGTTTTTCGTGAAAATATTTGTGAAACTAGTGTTTAAGAAAAACTATCCTTCCAAAATTTGTTCGGCGGCAGTTTTCGAGGTCACTTTCTCAATAACTCTCGTACAAACTCCTTTTTCGTCAAAAATAAAAGTGGTTCTTACAATTCCCATATACGTTTTTCCGAACGTTTTTTTCTCTTGCCATACTCCGAATTTCTCAATAATATCACGATTTTCATCCGCAATTAAGTCATAAGGAAATGCAAATTTGCTGTGGAAATTTTTCTGCTTTTTTACAGAATCACCACTGATTCCCAACAACTGAAAACCTTCTTTTTCTAATTTTGAATAATTATCACTTAAATTACAGGCTTCCACCGTACAAGTCGGTGTACTTGCCTGAGGATAAAAGAAAACAACCAGTTTCTTACCTAATAATTTTGATGATTCTATGGTGTTTCCATCCTGATTGATTCCTTCAAATTCAGGTAATTTATCTCCAACTTTCAACATAATAATTTAATTTTGTTCAAATTTAGTGGTTACATGACAAAAAAGCAAAGAGCAGAACTCGTTCAGTCTGAATTAGAAAAACTATATCCGGAAGTTCCTATTCCGTTAGATCATACAGATCCTTATACGCTGATGGTAGCCGTTGCATTGTCTGCGCAAACAACAGATAAAAAGGTAAATCAGGTGACTCCCGATCTTTTTGCCGTTGCCGGAACACCTCAAAGAATGGCGAAACTGGAAGAATTTCAGATCAAAGAACTGATCAAAGAGATTGGGCTTTCAAATACAAAAGCGAAGAATCTGAAAAAAATGGCAGAGCAACTTTTGGAAAAACATAACGGAATTGTACCTCAAACCTATGAAGAGCTTGAGGAATTGGCAGGAGTGGGGCACAAAACGGCCTCTGTGGTGATGAGCCAGGGCTTCGGGTTTCCTGCTTTTCCTGTTGATACACATATTCATAGATTGATGACACAATGGAAGCTTACCTCCGGAAAAAACGTGGTAGAAACAGAAAAAGATGCCAAAAAATTATGGAAGGAAGAGCTTTGGAATAAACTTCATCTTCAGATTATCTTCTACGGAAGAGAATATTCTCCGGCAAGAGGAAATGGTGAGAAAGATTTTATTACAAAAATGCTGTTTGAGAAATAAAAATGTGCACGCATAAAATTCCCCTCCAATGGAGGGGTGGCGAAAATTCGACAGAATTTTTGACGGGGTGGTTAGTTATCACAATTTAAAGATTACCCCAAATCCAACAGTCTTCTGTGGTAATTGATTTGCCCTAAATGATAACCTAAATGCCCAAAAAGGTGGATCAAAAAGTATCCCGTTGTCATTTTGTAACCTAAAGCTTCCAGCGGATATTCTTTTTCAAGATCTTCAGAAGATAATTTTTCCAAGGAAGAATTTACGACTTCGATTGTTTTTTCTACTTGCGAGATCAATTCTTCACGCGAAATGTCTTTTAATGAAAATTCAAGCTCACGATTTCGGATATAGCCCGTATCACCAAGATATGCACCAATAAAATGATTAATATTTCCTACCAGATGAAGACATAAATTTCCTCCGGAATTCAAGATATTTTTATCTATTTTCCAGATAGCTTCTTCGTTGGTATAGGCTTCAATTTCTTCTTTTAATTTATTTAAATCTCTTGTGAAAAGAGATTGTAAGCTTTGTGTGATCATTTCTTGTTTAATTAAAATTTAATTATAAATCTAAAGTAAAAAGTTACAAAAATTAATTTGTGACCTTCATTTTATTTAAAATTACTTCTGCTTTTTCGCCCAAAGCTCCATTTTTCTGTTCAAAACATCTAAAGGTAGACATCCCTGGCTCAACACTTCATCATGAAAACTCGCCAAATTGAATTTTGTACCCAATTGTTTTTGGTATTTCTCTCTCAACTCACGAATTCTCAACGAACCGATTTTGTAGCCTAAAGCCTGTCCCGGCATCGCCATATACCTTTCTACTTCGGCAGTTGCGCCCGCTTCATCGTAAGAAATATTGCTTAAAAAATATTTAATAGCCTCTTCTCTAGACATTTTTCCTGAATGAATTCCGGTGTCCACAACCAATCTTACGGCTCTCAACATTTGATCGCTCAAATACCCCATTTTCTGATAAGGATCTGTGTACAATCCGAATTCCGGACCTAAAGTTTCACAATAATGCGCCCAACCTTCGCCATACGCTCCAAACCAACCGAATCTCATAAACTTAGGAAGTTTTGTATTTTCCTGTTGCAGAGAAACTTGATAATGATGCCCCGGAATTGCCTCGTGAAGGAAAAGAGACTCCATTCCTGAAGTGACATTAAATTTCGAAGGATCAGGAAGCGGAACATAGAAAATCCCAGGTCTTTTGCCATCCGGAGTTCCCTGAATATACTCGGCACTCGCGCTTGCTTCTCTGAATTTTTCCGTTTGTCTGATCTCAAATTTCGTTTTCGGAGTTACACTAAACATGGTTTTCAGTTTTGGAGTAATCTTCGTTAAAACTCCATTAAATGCGGCTAAAACTTCTTTGGATGTCTTATAAGGCATTGCTTTTTCATCCGTTTTTACAAAATTGATGAATTCTTCCAACGTTCCTGTAAAGCCAACCTGTTGTTTTACTTTCTCCATTTCAGCGCGAAGCATTGCCACTTGCTGAAGTCCAATTTTATTGATTTCCTCTGTAGAAATATTGGTGGTCGTCCAGCTTTTTGCATAAAACTGATAGATTTCCTTTCCATTTGGAAGGCTGTTGTATCCATCGGTATCACGACCTTTCGGTAAGTATTCTTTTTCTAAGAAATCACCCATTTTAGTGTAAGCGGGAATGATTTTTTTAGTGATGGCGTCTTTGTAAAGCGCTGAGAATTTATCTTTTTGAGCTTGAGTAAAATTCTTCGGAAACTTTTTAATTGGCCCGTAGAAAATATTTTTGTCAGGATCGGTAGAAATAATTTCTTCCGCTCTCATCTGAGGAATCATTTTGATAACCAGTTTTTTAGGCAAAACCATTTTATTGGTAATTCCTTCTTTAAAGTTATCCTGAGCCGCATTCATCCAATCCGGAAACTTTTCCATTCTCTGAAGCCAGTCACTGTAATCTTTTTCTGTTTTAAAAGGCTGACTACCTTCACCGCTTCCGTACAAAGGAAAATTCAGAGGAAGACCTCCAAACTGCGTGAAAGGAATATATTCAGGATGATAGGCGTAAGCTTCAATTTTATCTTTCAACGTAAAATCCAGAACATCATAGACAACTTTATCTTCATCCGAAAGACTTTTATAATCTACATTATCCAGCTGTTTCTGAACCGAATTGTAAAAGGCTACTTCTCCGGAAATAAAATCTTTATCGATATTGATGGGCAATTGGTCATTATACCTCAAATCTCCTTGGGAAGTGGCTTCCAGAGGATATAATTTAAGATATTGCTCATAATAATTGGAAGCAATAGAATCCAGGTTGGATGGCGTAACTTTCGTTAAAGGTGAATCCGATTTTTTGCAGGAAGCAAGACCAATAATAAGTCCTACGCCTAAAATACTTTTCGATATAATGTTTTTCATTTTTCAGAATCTTTGTGAAACAAAATTAAGTATTATTGGGATATGCCGAATTAATAATTATAGCGGATTTTTAAAAAATACTTTTCAAAATATTTTTCACGTTCAATCTATTTTTTATCTTTGTTGCTAACGTTTAACAATCATACTATTACAATTCTTTTTTAAGAAATAATGAAAGGGATTTTAAAAATTTACCATCCGGACGAAACGCTAAAGTACAATATTAGAAATACTTATTGTAAGGCAGTTTACAGCAACCAGCAACATTTTTTAGAGGTTGAAATTACTACGGATGACAGTTTGGATCACGTAGAAGATGATTCTTTACAGTACAACTTTCCTCAGCTTTCGCTTGAAGTTTTCGATTTTCCTATCGATTCGGCGGAAATAGAAGGAAAAACAATCACAATCAACGATTCTGATGAAGATACCTACACCGAAGTAGATCTTTTTGACGACGAAGAGGCTTTTATCTATGATAATGAGCTTTTGTTCGAAAAAAGTGAAGATGGAGAGCTGCAGGTGATCTGGAAAGGAACCATTGACGATTTCTATACAGGATCTGCTACGCCGATTCCTTTCAGATTAAAATGCGAATTTAAGCAAGATGATATTGAGGTAGACGAAGATTAATTCTAATTTTCATCCTTCCTATTTTTTTATAGATCAGATTTCTTTTCAAACCTGTTTTGGAGAGAAATTTGCTATTTTTGAGAAATAACAATTTTTTAAGTTGTTTTTAAGCTATTTTTAAGACATGAATTAATAATATTCCATTATTTTTGTCGTTAAAACTTTTATAAAAATACACATTAATGCTGTTAACGGAACTTACTACGATGTTGTTTGCACAAGTTGCGACACCTGCAGTGGCTGCAGAAGATTTAGAATTTTCATTTTGGAAGATCATGTTCCACGGTGGGGCTTTCGCTAAAATAGTGATGGTTACCGTGATCGCATTGGGTATATTTTCCGTATATCTGTTTTTTGAACGTTTTTTCTTTATCAAAAGATTAACTTCGAAAACAGATTCCAATTTTATGGATAATATTGAAGACTTCATTAAAGAAGGCAAAATAGAATCGGCAGCAGATTATTGCAAAAGACAGAATTCTCCGGAAGGAAGGATTTTAGAGAAAGGTATTTCAAGACTGGGGCGCCCCGTTTCAGATATTGTAAGCGCAATGGAGTCGCAAGCTCAGGTGGAAGTTGCCAATATGGAGAAAAACCTTAACCTTTTGGCGGTGGTACCGAGTATCGCACCGATGTTGGGACTATTGGGAACGGTAATCGGGATGATTATTGCGTTCTTTAATTTATCTCATGCCACGGGATCTTTCTCTCCAAAAACTTTGTCTGAGGGTATTTATACGGCGTTAGGACAAACGGCGGTAGGTCTTGCAGTAGCAATTCCAGCTAACTTTTTCTACAATATTTTATTAACGAGAATTGATAAATTTGTACTGAAAGCACAGAATATGTCTGGCGAATTTTTAGATCTTATCAATAAACCTTTATAATTTTTCTTATGAAGATTCAGAGAAGAAATAAAGCGAATCCCGAATTCAGTTTAGCAGCGATGACAGACGTTATCTTGCTGATGCTGATATTCTTTATGATTACCTCTACGGCGGCCAATCAGAGTGCCATAGATGTGAAATTACCCAAAGCAGATACGGCAGCAGATAATGTTCCGAATCCTTTGGTGGTAAGCGTGAAGCCAGACGGATCTTATTTTGTGGATGATAATCCGGTGTCAAGAGATCAGTTGGAACCCACGGTGGTAAGTAAATTGGCCAACCAGACCAACAAATCTTTTACCATTCGTGCTGATGAAAATACGATGCACAAAGACGTGGTATTTGTAATGGAAATTGCTGAAAAAAATAAATTTAATATCGCCATTGCAACGGTTAAAGATAAATAATACAACCGGAATTTCCGGTAAGGATCATTTCAAGATGAGAAGCCATATTGTAAACAAAGACGAGGAAAATAGAGATCGGGTAAAAAGTGCATTGCTTTCTATCCTTGTTTGGTCTGCCATCCTGTTGTTTGTTTTTTTATATAAATTAAAACCCGAAATCGAGCAGCAACCCGAAGTGGTGACGACTATGCTTGTGAATTTTGGAGACAATAGAAATGGTAACGGAATTGAAGAACCTGCCGAACAGGAAGGAAGTTTAGCCGCGGCAACGGAAGAAGTAACTCCGGAACCTATCGAAACGCCTGTTCCTGAAACAAAAACAGTCATTAAGCCTGAACCTAAACCAGAACCTGTCATAAAAAAATCTGAACCGAAAGATAAAGTACTTACAGGAAATAATTCTAAAGTTTCCGTACCTAAAAAAGAGGAATCTAAAAAGGCTGATAAAGCATCAACAAGCACATCAGCATCTAAAAATACTAAAAAATCGGGTGCTACAACCGCCAATTCTAAAACCGGAAGCGGTGACGGGAAGGGAAATGCAGCCATTGGAAATTTAATTAAAGGAAGAGGAACAAAAGCTGGAAGCCAGGGTGACGGAACGGGAGTAGGAAATGCAGGAGATCCTTTAGGAGGCGACGGAAACGGAGACAGTAAAGTGGGAATCGACAGGAAATTGATCGGTTTTATTCCCGGAACAATGGGAAGAGGTGGAGCACAGCCTTCGAATAGCTGTACGGCAAGCGGAACAATTACCGTTGCTTACACGGTAGATAAAGCGGGAAATGTAGTTTCTGCAAGAAGGTTAAGCGGAACGTCAGACCCTTGTATTTCATCAAACGCAGTGGCTTGGGTTAAGAAATATGTAAAAGCTGAAAAAGCGAATGTTTCTTCCACCGGATCTTATAAAATTACTTTCTAAAAATACAAAAGCACTTTATTCAAGTGCTTTTTTTATTTCGTTGATTCTGTTGATAACGGGAAGTGCAAATATTCCGCTGGTTTGAAGATATAGTTCGTAAAACGTTTTTGCTTTGTCTAAAAAGTCATTATTCTGACTCGCTTTACCATTAAAATAGAAAAGATTCCCCAACATTTCATAATAATCTTTGTGATCTCTTTCCTGTCTTTCGTTCACTATTTCAATAATTTCTTCTTTTGATTTCGATGCAAGCGTGGTAAAATCAAACTTGAAAATATCTCTCATCAATGTTTCGAAATCCAATTCTTTCTGCATTAAACTTTCTTCAGGTTTATCTAAAATCAGTTTTTCTAACGCTTGAGTTAACTGTCGGATTAATCTTAATGTAAATTCTTTATCTGTAATCATAATCTAGTTGCTTGTTGTTTGTTTCTGGTTGCTTGTCTAGGTTCGCCAGTTCAGCTGAACATATTTTATAAAGTTATTGATTTTTCCTCCTAATAATTTGTATTGTTCTGCCTTATTTTCAAAATCTGAATTCAGTTCAGGATAAAGCCTCGACAGTTTTGATAAATGGCAAACGGTTTCATCGCAACTTCCTTGGGAGTATACTAAAAAACGAATAAATTCACCTTTATAAATTTTTCTTCCATAGCCCTCTACAATATTTGTAACAATAGAGTCAGAAGATCTTCTTAATTGACTTCCCAGTTCATATGTTTCATGTTTAGGGAGTTTAAAACTGAGTTGATGAGTTTCAATAAACAATTCAAAAGAAGTGTTGTAAATGTCAAGTTTTGTATAGCTCATATTTGTGTTTTTACGTTCAGAACAATCAACTGGCAACTTTTAAGCAAAGAAAAGATGTGCAAGTACAATAGCAGTAATAATACCCACCAAATCTGCCAAAAGCATGGCAATTACCGTATATCTCGTGTTCTTCACGGCTACTGCCCCAAAATAAACGGCAATCACGTAAAACGTCGTATCTGAGCTTCCCTGAAGAACTGCTGCCAATTTCCCTTGGAAACTATCCGGACCGAAAGTCGCCATCGTATCCATCATCATTCCACGTGCTCCTGAACCGGATAATGGTTTGATTAAAGCAGTTGGAAGTCCGTCCACAAATCTTGCATCTAAATTAGAAGCATTGGCAACCCATTTCATTCCATCAATAATCACTTCAAAAACGCCGGAAGTTCTTAAAAGTGAAATAGCGATCAACATTCCCACTAAATATGGAATGATCTTCACACTCGTTGTAAATCCTTCTTTTGCACCATCTACAAAGGCTTCAAAAACATTGATCTTTTTATAAACAGCACCCAATACAATCGCTACGAAAATGAAAAGAATTAAGCCGTTACTTAAAACCTGACTGAATATATCCAACGCTTCCTTACTCAAACCGGTTAAATACCAAACGAGAAGGCCAATCAATGCAGAAATTCCTCCGATATAGGCTAAAAGAACAGGTTTTAAAAGATTTATTTTTTGATAAATTGAAACAATAATCATTGCAGCTAAAGTCGCAGCAAAAGTTGCGATCATGCAGTACAGGAAAATATCCGTGGGGTTTTTAGAACCTGCAGAAGATCTCAACGCGATAATCGAAACCGGAATTAACGTCATTCCTCCGGCGTGAAGACAGAGAAACATAATCTGCGAATTACTCGCCGTCTCTTTATTCGGGTTTAAACTTTGAAGGCTTTCCATGGCTTTTAATCCAAAAGGAGTTGCGGCATTATCCAAACCCAAAAGATTAGCACTGAAATTCATTAACATATGCCCGAAAGCGGGATGATCTTTCGGAATTTCAGGGAATAATTTTGAAAAAAATGGTTGAATTAATCGGCTTAAAAGATTGATTCCGCCTGCTTTTTCTGCAATGCTCATGAAACCCATGAACAAAGCCATAATTCCTATCAATCCCAGACAGATTTTTACTGCAGTTTCGGAAGTTCCGATCACGCCGTCGGTTTCCTGAACGCGGTACACATTTACTTCCTGTTTTAAAGAATCGGTTTTATAATGAATTCGGTTGTCTTCAAAACTATTTTTTTTCATCAAACTGTCCCGTACAATTGGCGCAACAACATTCATTTTTTGTGTTGCAATTTTTACCGTATCGCCGCCTTTTCCTACCACCATATCATTGAAAATAGTTTTGTAGTTACTTGATGAGACGTATTTTATACTGGCAATGGCAATGGCAATAATGATAAATGCCGACCAAATTCTGCTGAGAACCATTTGTTTGAATTAAGATTGTTTAAACTTATCAAAAAAACTTCAGATTACAAAGAGACGGTGGATTTTTAAGTTATTGTGAGAAATGAGGTGACGAAGCAATTTCAATATAAAATTAAATTGAACGGCATTTTTGTCATGTTGGAAGCATCTCAGCGGTTATTTTAACGATGTTTAGATCCTTTCAGGATGACAAACTTCACGAAGATGAATTTAAAATAATAGATTCATCACTTCGCTTTCGCTTCGTTTAGAGTGAAAATGAAAATGTAGAAAGAAATTGAAATTTGTAAATAAAATGATTACTTTTCATCAAGATAAACCAAAAATCCTTCAAAATTATCATCCAGATTTTTCAAAACTTTGGCTTCTTTCATTTTCTTTTCCAATCCATCAATGAAAAAACTTTTTTCAAAAAACTGGCGGTGAATTCCGGGTAATAATTCTCTGTAAAAATTCATTCCGAATGTATTATTATGAAGATCCATTTTAGTTTCCAAAGGTTTGTTGGGAAACAATTCTTCATGCATATCGGTGATTTTTTTACAGAAATCAAGAGCTTTCTCAGGAGAAGAGACTTTAGAGCAATACATCGTGATAAAACAGCACCAGAGTGCGTGCCTGAAAGCGTTGCCTATTCCGTTATTGGAAGCCGTTTTCGGGAACTTTTTCTGAGCAATGGTAAAAGCCTGCACGGTAGCATGAAAACTTAATATAGCGAAAATAGGATGGGGGAGAACAAGCCCTAAAAGACGACAAATCTTTTTAAAGCTCATGCTTCGGATCGTATTAAAAAATATTTTAAAAGTTCTCATCAATAAAAATCTCTCCCTAATTAGAGAGAGATTGTAGTATTTTGTTACAAATTATTAAGCATTTACTGCTAATAATTTTACTGTTTTAGCAACGGTTTCCTGTATTTCAGTTCTTTTCACGATGAAGTCTACAAAACCTTTTTCCTGAAGAAATTCTGAAGTCTGGAAACCTTCCGGTAAGTCTCTACCGATCGTTTCACGGATAACTCTTGGTCCTGCAAAACCGATCAATGCTTTTGGTTCAGCCATAATAATATCAGCTGTCATTGCGAATGAAGCGGTAATTCCACCAAAAGTTGGGTCACAAAGGTAAGCGATGTATAAAAGCCCTGCTTCTGAAAGCTGAGCCAATTTAGCCTGAACTTTTGCTAACTGCATCAAAGAATATGTTGCTTCCTGCATTCTCGCTCCACCAGACTGGCAAATGATCATGTAAGGAAGTTTATTTTTGATACAGTAATCTACCGCTCTTCTGATTTTTTCACCCATTACAGATCCTAAAGAACCTCCGATAAAAGCGAAATCCATACAAGAAACTACCATTTCAGTTCCTTTTACAGTTCCAACAGCATTTCTGATAGAATCTGTCAATTTTGTTTTTGCTTTTACCTCTTTCAGACGGTCTGCGTAAGGTTTTGTATCCTTGAAATTCAGGATG
>DKLU01000028.1 GCA_002455915.1 Chryseobacterium sp. UBA6632 | reverse complement strand
TGGTTAAATGACTTTCATCCGTAAAACCAAACTCAAAAGCGATTTGCTTCATGGTTATTTGCCCTGACTGAATCCTTCTTTCAATGAGTCTTAACTTATAATCTGTAATATATTTTCGATAAGAAATTTCAAAATTTCTTTTAAAATAAGATCCAAAATAAGTTTCCGAAATATTGAAATGCTTGGCAATAGCCGTTATTCTAATGAGTTCGGGCTGATAAATATTTTGATGAATGTAAGATATCAAATCATCTTTTTTGGGAGCATCTTTATCTACTTTCACATGGAAAAACTTAGCGGAAGCCTCACGAATTAAACCAAATAACGATAAAACCTGAAAAAACATAATGGGTGACTCTGAAACTTTGTTGAATCTATTATAGTCAATAATATTTTCCACCGTTTTTTTTAAAATCGTTTTACAGGGTTCATCAAAGGTTAGTTTTTCTTCTTTCAGCAACGCATTTCGCATAATATCTGTGGGAGAAGCTGTTGCAAGATTATCCGGTGAAAGATGTTTATTCTGGTCAAAATAACTGTCATTGAATTTAATAAAACAGAATTTGGTCGGTTTTTTGATGTCAAAAAAATGTTCATCATCTGGAGAAATAAGATAAAAATCGCCTGCTTTATAAGGAATTACAATGCCGTTGATATGATGATCGCCACAGCCTTTGAAAATATAAATCATTTCATAATACGTATGGCTGTGTTTGGGAAACGGATAAACAGATGCTTCAAAGGTATCGATTTCCAGAGGTTCAAACTGTTTTCTTTTCATGTCTTAAAATTACAATTTGTTAAACGATTTTTACAACCTGAAAATCATTTTTTTTAGCAAAATTTGTATAGACCTTGAAAGATAACATTAAGATACTCAGACAAAGTTTCATCTCTGTCTCTTTTGAATTTTAAATCAATCGACAAATTATTATTTATGAAAATATTAAAAAGAATATCAGGAATTGTATTGGGAAGTCTTTTACTTCTTTCGTGTAATCAAAAAAATAAAGAAAATTCTACAGCATCCAACGAGTCATTATTGTTTGAAAATGTTCGTTTAATCGACGGAAATGGAAGAAATCCTATTGAAAACACCAAAGTATTGATTAAAGATGGTAAAATTGTTCAAATTGGAAATAATATTTCCGATGAAGAGTCAAAAAGTATTGATTTAAAAGGAAAAACAATCATTCCCGCTCTTATTTCTGCACATTCACATGTGGGAACCTTAAAAGGAACTACCACTAAACCCGAAAATTATACTGAAGAAAATATTCTTTCACAACTCAAAAAATATCAGGATTATGGGGTATTGAATGTCATGTCAATGGGTACAGATCGTCCTTTTCTGTTTGAAAGTGGTTTAAGAGATCGATCAGCTAAAGGAGAAATTGATGGCGCAAGAATTCATTCTGCAGGATATGGTTTTGGAGCTCCCAATGGTGCTCCACCACTCGATTTTGCAATGGATAAAGTTTATCGCCCGACTTCCGTAAAAGAAATTCCTGCGGAACTCGACAATCTCAAAAAAATAAATGCTGAATTGGTTAAAATTTGGGTGGATGATTTTAACGGAAAATTTAAAGCAAAAGTAAATCCTGAAATTTATAAAGCAATTATTTCAGAGGCACACAAAAGAAATATGAGAGTGGCTGCTCACGTGTATTATCTTTCAGATTTGAAAAAACTACTCGCCGATGGAATTGATGTCATTGGTCACAGCATTAGAAGTGAAGTGATGGATGATGCTACATTGGCGCAAATGAAAGCAAAAGGCGTTGTTTATATTCCTACCCTTTCTTTGGATGAATATGCTTTTGTTTATGCAAAAAAACCTGAATGGATTAATGATCAGTTCTTCAAAAAATCTTTAGAACCTGGCGTTTATGAGATGATTACTTCTGAAAAATATCAAAATGACCTTAAAAATGCACCGAACTTCAAATTAAACATGAAAGCGTTTGAAGTTGCCAAACAAAATCTTAAAAAAGTATATGATGCAGGTATTCTGGTAGCCATGGGAACAGATAGCGGCGCGATGCCCCTTCGTGCACAGGGCTTTTCAGAACATTTAGAATTACAATTAATGACAGAAGCCGGACTGACTCCTTTACAGGCATTAACCGTTGCTACAAAAAATTCAGCAAAAGCATTAAAAATCGATAAAGATTTCGGAACTATTGAAGCAGGCAAAACGGCAGATTTTATTATTGTTGATGGAAATCCGGCGAAAAATATTCAGGATACCCGAAAAATAGTTTCAGTGTATAAAGCCGGAAAAGAAGTTTCTAAAGGAGTTTTAAATAAGTAAATAATGAAGAGGTTTTTTGTCAGTTTAGCTTTTATTACCAACTTTATAGTGATAAATGCACAGTCAAATGTTGAAGTCATTTCGAAAATATATCCACCAAATCCGGATCCCTCAGGAATCGCAGTAAGTTCAAAAAACAGGGTTTTCTTAGGATTTCCCCGTCATGCCGATAATCATAAGGAATTTGCTTTGGCAAAATTGGTTAATGGAAAATTAATCCCTTTTCCCACTAGAGATTTTGTGTATCCAAGTATTAAGCCATATAAGGACTGGCTGGTTTCTCCGCATGGAATTTATATGGATAAAAATGATGTTTTATGGGTTCTGGATGATGGTAAAAGATCAGGTATCAAAGAGATTCCTTTCGGAGCTGCAAAAGTAGTGGGAATTGATATTCATTCTAAAAAAATTCTGCACTCAATCGTTATTCCAAAGACTGTCTTGTCTGATGATTCCCATTATAACGATCTTCGGGTAGATTTATCTCATGGCGAAAAAGGAACCGTGTATATAGCCAATTCAGGCTTTGGAGAACGCTATTCTTTGGTTGTTTTGGATATCGCAACTGGAAAGGCGAGAGAGGTTTTATTAAATCATAATTCCACTTCACCCGAACCCGGATTTATGGGATTTCTTGAAGGGAAACCTCTCGTTTATGATTTTAATAAACAAACTTTTCCCAGTGGCGGAGCAGATGGCATTGCATTAAGTCCAGATCAGAAAAAATTATACTGGACTGCCATTACAGGAAGAAAATTATACAGCATTTCTACTGATCTTATCAGTAATTTTAATAATTCTGAACAAGCAATTGAAAAAGCTGTACAATTTGAAGGCGAAAGACCAGCTTGTGACGGATTGGCTGAAGATGAAAAAGGAAATATCTATTTCGGAGCCTTTGAGCAACAATCTATTGTTAAAAGAAAACCGGATGGAGAATATCAATTGATTTCTCATGATAAAGAAAATTATGTTTGGCCAGATGGTTTGGCCTATCGAAACGGATATGTGTATGTTACGTTAGGTCAGTGGAATCGTTTGCCCGGATTTAATAACGGAAAAGATCTAAGAAAACCGCCTTATCTGGTGGTGAAAATTAAAAGTGAATAAAAAGTAATATTTAAATTATAAAAATGGAATACAGAAAATTAGGAAATAGTGAATTAGAAGTTTCAGCAATCACTTTTGGAGCTTGGGCTGCCGGAGGTTGGATGTGGGGAAGCACAGACAGAAATGAAGCTATTGAAGCCATCAAAGCATCGTATGATGTTGGCGTAACTTCTATCGACACGGCTCCGATTTACGGACAAGGAACCAGTGAGGAAATTGTTGGGGAAGCGATTAAAGGAATTTCCCGTGATAAAGTTCAGATTCTTACAAAGTTTGGAATGCGTTGGGATTTGGCAAAAGGAGATTTTGCCATGCACAGCAAAGACAACAGCGGAAATGCTATCGACGTTTATAAATTTGCCGGAAAAGACAGCATTATTTATGAATGCGAACAAAGTTTGAAAAGATTAGGGACAGACTATATCGATTTATACCAAATTCACTGGCCGGATTCTACCACGCCCATAGATGAAACTTTTGAGGCTGTTTCAAGATTAATTGAGCAGGGAAAAGTTCGTTATGCAGGAGTTTGCAACTATAATGCGCAGCAAATGGCAGAAGCTGAAAAAACATTGAATTTAGTATCCAACCAGATTCCGTTTAGTATGGTCAATCGCGGAATTGAAGAAGAAACTGTGCCTTATTGTATCGAAAACAATAAATCAATTTTGGCGTATAGCCCTTTGGAAAGAGGTTTGCTGACAGGTAAAATTCATAACGGTTACCAATTTCAGGAAGGTGATCACAGGGCAGGTCACAAACATTTTCAACCGGATTTTATTGAAAAAACCAATCAGCTTTTAGATAAAATAAAACCCATTGCAGATCAACACAATGCAAGTTTGGGGCAATTGGTTCTTCGCTGGACGATTGAAAGAACCGGAATTACCATCGCGTTGGCAGGAGCCAGAAATGCAGAACAGGCTGTGCAGAATGCAAAAGCAATTGAGATCAATTTAAGCAAAGAAGAATTAACGGCAATTGATGATTTGGTTAATCAATTTAATTAACAAATCTATTTAAAATTCTTTCTAATACTTTTATTATATTGATTTTCAAAAAGTAACAACTATAGTCTTCGGCAGGCTCAGCCTGACAAACCTAATACTAAATGTTTGATTTGCCGATGTCAGAGTGAGCTTGTCGAAATCTCAGATATTTTTTGACCTAAATTTAAACAGGCTCTTATATTTCAAAGTTTGCGACGCTGTAAGAATCTAAGCAATTCTAAACGTATAATGTTGAGATACTTTCAGCATGACAAACTTTAAACTAAGGACAAATTTCCTAGCCCCGATTGCAACGGCATCCTTTTGCGTAGTAAAACGGAGCAAAAGATACAGTGGAAAGCGGGAAAAAGCTCCTTAAAAAGAGTCAATAAGCTTACAAAAATTCATTATAAACAATGGAAAAAAGAAACAACACCTATCAACTTACCCTTAAAGAATTAACCTTAAAAGATGGTTCGGAAGGTGAAAAAACTCTGACTTTTGATTTCGATAATCATGATAATCTATTTCATATTTTCGATGTTATACAATCAAAAAATTTATTTGACAATGAACAAACAGCACAAGAGTTTGCATTAGGATTAAAACTTTTCACCGAAGTCATGATTAAAAATAAACAACATCCTCTGTTTGAAGAATTAAGACCAGCAATTATGGAATTCATGAAAAAACTAAAGAGCCAATAAATTGTAAAACTCTCGAGCAAATTTTGCTGATTTAATAGGTATAGTATGTTAAAATCTGCTGAATCTGAAAGATCTGCGAGAGAAATATTTTTATGATTTCAGTAAAATTGAAAATAGGTATAATCAATTCAGAAAATTAACAATGGAATATAGATTTTTAGGAAAATCAGGATTAAAAGTTCCTGTTTTAAGCTTTGGAACTGCCACTTTCGGTGGTGAAGGCGATTTTTTTAAAGCCTGGGGAAATACACAGGTCGACGAAGCTAAAAAATTAGTCAATATCTGCATGGATGCTGGCGTGAATCTGTTTGATACGGCTGATATTTATTCGGATGGCAAATCGGAAGAAGTCTTAGGAAAAGCCATCCAAGGAATTTCCAGAGATCAACTGCTATTATCAACAAAATCAACCTTCACTTTTGGTGAAAACCCAAATAACCAAGGCTCTTCCCGTCTTCATATTCTGAAGCAGGTTGAAGGAAGCCTGAAACGTTTGGGGACAGATTATATCGACATTTATCACATGCACGGTTTTGACGGAAATACACCTGTTGAAGAAACATTGAAGGTATTGGATGACTTGGTAACAAGTGGAAAGGTGCGCTATATTGCGGCATCCAATTTCTCAGGTTGGCATTTGATGAAATCCATCGGAGTTTCAGAAAAGTATGGTTGGAGCAAATACATTGCGCATCAGGTGTATTATTCGCTGGCCAACCGCGAATATGAATGGGAACTGATGCCTCTGGGGCTGGATCAAAATGTTGGAGCTATTGTCTGGTCTCCCCTTTCCTCAGGACGTTTGAGTGGAAAATACGGCAGAAATAAACCGGTGCCTCAGGCAGGCAGAATTGCTCAGGGAGGAAGTCCGGTTCCCGAAACTGTAGTTCAGCAAGAAATTTTTTATAACACGATTGATGCATTAGAAGAAATTGCTGCTGAAGTGGGGAAAAATGTAGCTCAGGTTGCTCTCAACTGGTTGTTGCAGCGTCCTACCGTTTCCAGTATCATCATCGGAGCCAGAAATGAAGAACAATTAAAGCAAAATCTGGAATCAGTCGGTTGGAATCTTACGCGTGAACAGGTTGAAAAACTTGATAAAGCAAGTAAAATATCTCCTATTTATCCGTATTGGCATCAGTGGCAGAACAAAAACCTGAACCCAACGCCGGATTTTTACAGTCATTTTAAATAATTCTCTAACCGCAAAAGAGGCAAAATATTTGTCTTTTTTGTGGTTAATACGTTTTAAGGCACAAGGATTTTATCAATGATAAAATAGATCATCAACATTGTAAAAGAAAATCTTTAATTTTCCCTTTGTGTCATAAAATGCAGATTAACCTTGCGCCTTTGTGTTTTTCCAATAGACGTAAGCATTCTTAATGAATTAAATAGAAAACAATGAGTACAGAAAAAATAGGATTCATCGGTCTCGGCAATATGGGACATCCGATGGCAAAAAATTTAGAAAAAGCCGGATTTCAATTATCCGTTTACAATAGAACGATTGAAAAAGCTGAAGAATTTCAAGAAAAATCTACGGTTTACAAAACAGTTTCGGAGCTTGTCACCAATAATGACATCATTTTCACGATGCTGACAAACGATGCAGCAGTAAAAGCCGTATATGAAGAAGTTTTAGCTCAAAATATCACAGGGAAACTATTCATCGACATGAGTACGATTTCTCCTGAAAAAAGCAATGAAATTTCATCAGCCGTAAAAATAAAAGAAGGCTCATTCATCGATGCGCCCGTTGCCGGAAGTACAAAACCCGCTGCAGAAGGTATGTTGATTATCATGGTTGGTGGTGAAGAAAAAGATGTTCAGCGTGCTGAACCTTTTCTGCAAAAACTAGGAAAAAACATCAAACATTTAGGTGAAAACGGAAAAGGAATTGCCGCAAAATTATCGGTCAATTATTTTCTTTCCACTATTTATCAGGGGTTGGCAGAAACCATTTTATTCTCGGATAAATTAGGTATTGATCGTCAGGATATGCTTGATATTATTAACGAAAGTGCCAGCGGAAGCGGTGCCACAAAAGTAAAAACACCACTTTTAACGGAAAATAATTATGAGCCTGCATTTGCCTTAGATCTTATGCTAAAAGATATCCTGCTGGCAAAAAATGCGGGTGCAGATTTTCCTTTATCTAAAACGTTAATTGAAACTTATCAGTCGGCTCACAATGAAGGGTTTGGAAAAGACGATGTTATCGGAATTATTAATTATTTGAACAAATAAAAATGTTACACGTAATCGCGAAAAGTATCGCAAAACAAGATAAAATTGAAGAAACTAAAAAAGTCCTAACTGCTTTGGTAGATCCCACCCGTAAAGAAGATGGCTGTGTTCAATATGATCTTTTGCAGGATAATGCTAACCCGGAACTATTCTTTTTCACGGAAATTTGGAAAAGTAATGCCCATCTGGATGCACATCTTGCCACTCCTCACTTTTTAGATTGGAAAAGTAAATCTGAAGATCTATTGGAAAGCCCGATGGAAGTATAAAACATTTAATGAACAAATGGAAATTTCTAATATTACAGGAAATGTATCTGAAGTGGAAGGTAAACCGATGCTTCATTTACATATTACGTTAGGAAGGCAAGATTATACGGCTCTGGCGGGGCATTTATTGGATGCCAAAATACGCGGTGCGGCCGAATTTATTTTCTATCCATTAAACACCAAACTGATCAAAGTAAAAAATGAAGATATTGGTCTGAATTTTTATGATTTTGAAAAACAATAATATTTTAAGCATATTTGTATTTTAAATTCATAAAATATTTTTCTGATGTTTGATGTTTTGCTTTCGCATATTGAAGATAAGGTTGATTTAACTGAAAAGGATAAAAGTGAACTCCAGCAGTTTTTCACCTATAAAAAACTCCGTAAAAAACAATATCTGCTTCAGGAAGGAGACGTTTGCAAAAATCTTTCTTTCGTAAGTAAAGGGTTGCTTAAATCCTATATGCTGGATGAAAAAGGAAGCGAACACATCAGCATGTTCGCTTTTGAAGGTTGGTGGATTTCGGATTTTAACAGTTTTATCAATCAGGAAAAAGCTCTCTTAAATATTGATGCCATAGAAGAAACAGAATTGTTGACGATTACCCGTGAACAATATGAAAATTTGATGGTAAAAATTCCTATTATGGATCGTTATTTTAGAATTTTATACCAAAACAGTCTGGTGATCAAAGATTACCGCCTCATGGTGTTCAACTCATTTACCGCAGAAGAAAAATATACACAGTTTGCACAGAAAAATCCAGATATTATTCAGAGAGTTCCTCACAATCTTATTGCTTCCTATCTCGGTTTGGCTCCGGAGACGGTAAGCAGAATCCGTAAGAAGATTTCCGTTAAATAACACTTGATCTGGATCAATAAAAATCGCTGATCCATGTCAATTTTTTTAATCTTAGTGCTCCATAATATTGTAACATAATTTTAGAATTATGGAAAACAAAAATATTGCACTGGTTGTAGGTGCTACAGGAATTACAGGCAGCAATCTTGCACAAGAGCTTATTGCCCAAGGCTGGACAACTTACGGATTGTCAAGAAATCCTAATGATTTTATAAAAGGATTGATTCCCGTACAGGTAGATCTTCTGACTATTGAAAGCCTGGAAAAAGCGTTGGAAAATATCGCTCCCACTCATGTTTATTTCACCACTTGGATGCGAAACGATACAGAAGAGGAAAATATTCGCATAAACAGTGCGTTGGTGAGAAATTTATTAAATTTTCTATCTCCTAAAAAATCAATACAGCATGTGGCTTTGGTTACGGGTTTAAAACATTATTTAGGACCGTTTGAAGCC
>DKLU01000156.1 GCA_002455915.1 Chryseobacterium sp. UBA6632 | reverse complement strand
TTTTTCTTCTGCCAGTTTTGGAGAAATTTGTTTTTCTTTCTCAACTAATTCATGATAATTTTTCTCTGTCTCAGTATTTGATTTTGACAGTGTGTGATAAATATTTTCAATTTCTTCTGTTGTTTTATCAGAATAATTTTCCCAATTCAGTATTTTTAAATTAGAACGGTTGCTATTAATTTGCTCCTCTTTTTTAGCTTCCTGAATTTTAAACGTTTCAAGTGCCTTTTGGTATTTTTCTAAATTTTCAATTTCTTTAGCTAAGGTTTCCCTTTCCTTGAAAATAGTTTGACTCAATTGTTCAATTTGCTTTTCCGCCTCCAGAGAAGAACTACGTTTTGCCTCAAATTCAGCTTCTTTTTCATAGCTAAATTCAGTCCAGATAAATTGTTTTAGATGATTTTCAATATGATGTTGAATGTCTGAAATAATTTCCTGTTCAGCTTTTAATTGATTTTCAAAGATTCCTTTTCTTTCCAGAATTTTATCAATCTCATTTTCCTTTTTTTGTAGGTTGATTAATTCTTGATCCACAGATTGAACTTTTTCCTCAATTTCTTTCAATTCAGAATGTACATCATGAAATTCCACAATATTCGGATGTTCAGAAGATCCACAAAGCGGACAGGCTTCACCGTTATGAAGTTCACTTGTGAATTTTGCCAACTCTTGCTGAATTTTTAAATGATCCAGTTTTTGTAAAAATTCTTTCTTCTGAGCTTCAAGGTTTTCTTTTTTCTGTTGAAAGCTTTCTTTAAAATTTTCAGAAAATGCTTTTAATTCATCTGAAATTTGCTGAATCTGCAATTCCTGTTTTTTTATTTTTTCAGATTGATCTTCTTGCGATTTTTTTAAATTCTTTTGTTGAATAAACCAGTTTCCAACCTGTAAAAGAAGATTGGAATCAATTTTCTTTGGCTTTAAAGTTTCGGCTTCCTTGGAAAGAAGATCGATATTGTGCTGAATATTTTTTCTTTTTTCTTCAACTTCCTGAACTTCCTTTGAACCTTTTTGAGTTCTTTCCTTAAGTTTTTTAATTTCATCGGAATAATTGAGAATCTGCACAATTAAATTCAGGTCATTTTCCTGTATTTTAGATTGCTCCAATGCTTCAAACTTCGGCTGAATAGCGGTAAGCTGTTCTTTTATGGAATGAAATTGAGCTTCGGTTTTCTTAACAGTGGTATTTTGTTTTTCAGCATCAGATTGCTTTGCCGAAATTTCTTTTGAAAGTTTATCTTTTTCAGCCAATAGAGGATTGAAAATTCTGGAAACTCGGTCGTAAATATCAGTTTGGGTTTCTAAAATATCAATTTCCGCTTTTTCCGCAGAAAGGTTGCTGAAGTTTTCTTTTTTCTGTTTTAAATTTTCAAAATCTGTTTTTAGATTTTTAAGCTGTTGAAAGCTCGCCGAAATTTTTTGGAAATTATCTTTTGCTTCTGAAAACTTGTGTTGTTCTGTTTTTAAAGTTTCTTTTTGCGCAGAAATCTGTTCTTCGGTAATTTCCTCAAAACCTTTTAACTGTCCATCCAGCTGATCGAGTTCAGATCTGTTTTTAACATTCAGAGAAGCCACATTATTCTGAAGATCAAAACGCTGAAGGTTAAAGATTTCCTTCATCATCGTTGTTCTTTCCGTCGCGCCAAGCTCTAAAAATTCTTTAAACTGACCTTGCGGAATAATGATGGTTCGTTTGAAATTAGCATAATTCAGTCCGATAATTTGCTCGGCATTCGAATGCTCCAAAGGAATCCATTTCCCCTCAATCTGCTGATAAAAAGTAACCGAACTTGGTTTTACGTCGTCAAATTTTTTAGAATTACGTCGGAAATCTCGTGTCGCACGGAACAGTTTGTTTTCAAAATTCAAAAAATCAAACTCAATATAGGAAGTGTGCGATTTTAAATTCATCATATTATACGCCCTTTTATCACGCATATTCAGACGTTCCGTTTCGCCATAAAGGGCAAAAGAAATGGCTTCAAGAATAGATGATTTTCCGGAACCAACGGAACCAAAAATACCGAACAAACCGGCATCTGTAAGGTTTTTAAAATCAATAATCTGTCTTTCCTGATAAGAATAAAGTCCTTCGATAGTCAACTGAACAGGGATCATGGCTTAGGCATTTAAAATTTCGTTAAACAAATTCATCAGGTCTTCATTGGCTTCCTGGCCGCCGTTTTTAGATTTAAAATAATCTTGAAACAGAGTTTCTATATTTTGGTTTAAATTGATCTCATGAATCGAATTTTCAGCAAATTCCTGAGTTTTAATTTTAGGAATCAGATAGACAATTCCGTTATGCGACTGATATAATAGTTTTCTTTCGTCAGCCGTCAGAAATGTGGTGCTTTCTAATGTTAATTCAACAAAAGTATGATGATTTTCTGTGAGCCAGTTAACCGCGTTTTTTACGGAATCAAATGTTTTTCGTACTAAACTTTTTCCGCTTTCTAACTGTATTTTTTCAAAAGAAACGTTTTTTCCGCTTTCTGCATTAATGATAGAAATATATTTTTTTTGTCCGGCTTCACTAAAACTGTAACAAAGTGGTGAAGATGAATAGATAACAGGTTTTTCAACAGTTCCGATATTTTGAAATCCGTGCAAATGTCCCAATGCGGTATACTGAATCTGATGCGGAATGATGTCTGAAAAAATAAGATCTGCATTGCCTATTTTAATGGGCTTTTCACCTTCAGGCTCTTCAATAATTTCGTTTCCTTTTTTGTTCATATATAAATGAGCCATGAGAATATTGATTCCGTTTTCATCACAAAATTCATCGGCAAGATGTTTCCAGTTTTCTGCTAAAACGTTGTTGATTTCCTCTTCTTTATTTTCTCCAAAATATTCTTTTAAACGAATTTCATTCGCGTAAGGCGTGTGAAGAATACGAATAGGAGTTTCTGAATTTTTCAATATTAATTCTATAAAACCTTCTTCCGATTTTGAAATCGTAAAATATTCGGTTTCAAAAGGATTGATCTTCGCTTTGGGATGACCAATAAGAATAATGCCGCACTCACGCGCCAAAGGATCGGGAGCATTGATGAGATTGGGAGAATCATGATTTCCAGCGATCGCAATTACGGGACGTTTTCCGTTTAATGATAAACGTTTCAGGGTTTTATAAAATAATTCTACCGCTTCCACACTCGGATTGAAATTGTCAAAAAGATCTCCGGCAATCAAAACAATGTCTGCATTTTGTTCATCAGCGATTTGAACAATTTCGTCCATAATAGGAACCTGTTCTTCCAATCTTGAAAAACGGTCGAGGCGTTTCCCTAAATGCCAGTCGGCGGTGTGTAGAATTTTCATATTGTATCGTTCTCTTCTCTTGCTTTAAAATCTTCACGAATCTGCTTTAAACGTGCTTTTCTTTCTGCTTCCGCATTTTGTTGCTTTCTTTTTTTCTGATCGATCTTCTTTTTATTTTTTTGCCTGTTGGCTTCGTTATTTTTGCTCATATCAATGTATTCCCAAAAGTAATTTTATATGAATAGATGATCAAAAATACTAAAGATTAAGGGGGAAAGCAATTTTTCAATCTAAGGTTGATGAAATATTTTATATGGATAAATGTTTTCTTCCAGCGAGTTTGTTTATAACCTGCATACTTTTTACAAAGGTTTCAAACAAGGTTGTTTGTAATGAAATACAACTGCATTTGATTTGTTTCAAGGTTGTTTGTGACTTCCTGCAATTGCATTTAGTCTGTTTTACTGTTGTTTGTAACCAAATGCAATTTTAAATCATAAAATCAAGCAGGCTTTTGAAATCTGTTTGCTTTAGAAATGAAATCAATATCTTTACAGAATTATGGAACAACAATCAAAAGATCCGCTTCACGGAAAAAGACTGGACGCCATTCTTGAGGAATTGGTAGATTATTACAATGGTTTTGAAAAGTTGGGCGAGCAGATTAATATCAAATGTTTTACAGATAATCCCAGTATCAGTTCTTCACTGAATTTTTTGAGAAAAACAGATTGGGCGAGGACAAAGGTGGAAAGTTTATATCTTTTTGTACTAAGACAGAAAAAAAGAGACGAAAGAAAAGGGTAGAAGTAATATGGAGGGAATTCTTGTTTCAACCCAATTACTCGATCAATGATTTCAAAAGCAGTATATTTGTGCAATTAATCGTGAACTGAAACTCACGACAAAAAATTAAAATATGACAATCGAAAACAATCATGTTGTAGCTGTAAAGTACATCCTTCACACGATAGAAGAAGATGGAACAAAGGTTTTAGTAGAAGAAACAACAGCAGAAAATCCATTAACATTCTTATACGGTGTGGGAATGATGATTCCTAAGTTTGAACAAAATATCCTTGGTTTGAAAGCAGGTGATAAGGCAGATTTTGTAATTCAGCCAGAAGAAGCTTACGGTGAAAAGCAAGAAGATGCTATCGCTCAGTTGCCAATCGATATGTTCGCAGAATCTGGAATTCCGCCAGTAGGAGCTATCTTGCCTTTGTCTGACAATCAAGGAAATAATTGCCAGGCATTTGTAGTAGAAGTTACTCCTGAAGCAGTGGTTGCAGATCTTAATCACCCAATGGCTGGTAAAACTTTAGATTTCCAAGTGGAAGTTTTAAATACTCGTCCTGCGACTGAAGAGGAGTTGTCTCACGGTCACGCTCATGGAATCGATGGAAATGAAGCTCACTAAGAGTTTTCTAAAAAAATATGAATGTCCGGCAGAAATGCTGGACATTTTTTTGTTTGAATTACTATAAAATATCACACAATCAATTTTATCGAAGATAAAATCCTTGCGCCTTAAACCATAATGGCTATAAAAAACTAAGTGCCTTTGCGATGACCAACCAGAGGATTTATATTTAATCTAAAAACTCACCACTCACATAAAACCAACGATTTTGAATCATTTTAAATGTGGATAACTCGTGATGAACCTGCTTCTGCCCATCCTGATCAGTATAAAAAGCTTTAAACTCCACTTTA
Organism: Chryseobacterium sp. UBA6632; assembly: GCA_002455915.1. Taxonomy (GTDB): domain Bacteria; phylum Bacteroidota; class Bacteroidia; order Flavobacteriales; family Weeksellaceae; genus Chryseobacterium. Next base: position 2,663 of record DKLU01000156.1, on the reverse strand, counting down.
TTCATAGATGGTTTATCCACAATTTCAAGTTTCGTCCATTCATTGATTTCTCCCCATTCCTGCAAATCCTTTTTATTGTGATATTTTCTTTTGGCCGGAGAGGTGGTTTCCATTAAATATCCTCCATTCGGAATGGCAAATGCCGAAAACCTCGAACGCATCAAAGCTTCTGCTGTAGGTGCATTTTTTTCTCCGGTGTGATAAGGTTGGCAACATTCTTCGTAAGATTTTCCTGAACAGCAGGGACAATTCATTTTTCTAAATTTTATTTAAACGCAAATTTACATTAATATTTTTCTCTCAGAGATTTTACAGATGACGCAGATTTAATATTATCATGGAAAATTAAAATACAAACATGTGCGAAATCTGTAAAATCTGCGAGATATTTAGTAGCGCCATCCGTGAAAGATATTAGAGCCATTAGTGTTTAGAGAAAATCAAAAAAAGCATTCAAAATTGAATGCTTTTAAAAATTTATTTAATAAAACCTCTGTTTCTCAATAAAGGCTTGATATCCGGATCATGTCCTGTAAAATCTCTGAATGCCTGATTCAGATCCACAGAATTTCCTACCGAAAGAATGTATTTTCTGAAACGATCTCCGTTTTCTCTCGTCAGTCCGCCGTTTTTAGAAATCCATTCCCAAGCGTCGTTATCCAAAGTTTCAGACCATAAATAAGCATAATATCCTGCAGAATAACCACCGCCCCAGATGTGTGCAAAATATGGTGTGTGATATCTTGGAGGAACCGTAGCCAACGTAAATCCGTGTTTTGTTAAGGATTGTTTTTCGAAATCTAAAACTGGAATCAACTGACTTTCATTTGTTACCGTATGCCAATCCATATCCAGTTCGGCAGCAGAAACCAATTCGGTAGTCATATATCCTTGATTGAAGGTTGCTGCTTTTTTAATTTTATCAACCAAAGCTTGTGGAATTGGTTGTTTTGTTTCATAATGTAAAGCGTAGTTTTTCAAAACGATAGGATCTAAAGCCCAGTGTTCGTTAATTTGTGAAGGGAATTCAACGAAATCTCTCGGTACATTCGTTCCGGAAAGGGAAGGGTATTTCTGGCTCGCAAACATTCCGTGAATAGAATGACCAAATTCATGGAAGATCGTCGTTACATCATCATAGCTAATCAAAGAAGGTTTTCCTGGAGCTGGTTTCTGATAATTGTAGCAATTTACAATCACGGGTTTTGTTCCTAATAAATATGATTGCTCAACGAAGTTACTCATCCAGGCACCACCATTTTTAGAATCTCTAGTGTAGAAATCTAAATAATAAATGGCGATTGATTTTCCGTCGTGATCGAAAACTTCATACGTTACAACATCAGGATGATAAACCGGAAGATCTGTTCTTTTTTTGAATGTTAATCCATAAAATTTTTCAGCAGCAAAGAATACTCCTTTTTCCAAAACGGTTGTAATTTCAAAATAAGGCTTGATTTGATTTTCATCTAAATCGAATTTCGCTTTTCTTACCTGTTCAGCGTAAAAATTCCAATCCCAAGGTTCAACTTTGAAACCTCCTTTCTGCTGATCGATCAAATCCTGAATATCTTTTGCCTCACGTCTTGCTGTTTCTACGGCAGGTGTGGCAATTTGATTCATCAGGTCAGTGGCAGCTTCAGGAGTTTTTGCCATCTGATCCTGCAATTTCCATTCTGCGAAACTTTTCTTGCCTAAAACCTGAGCTTTTTTAAGTCTAAGTTTAGCTAATTTTTCAATCGTTTCTCTCGTGTCGTTTCCATCGCCTTTTTCAGCTCTCAACCAAGAAGCTTTGAACAGTTTTTCTCTGGTTGCTCTGTTTTTAAGATTTTGTAAAAGTGGCTGTTGTGTAGTATTTTGTAAAGCCAATAAATATTGATCAGGTTTTCCAGCATTTTTAGCATCAGAAACTGCCGCTGCGATTTCGTCGGCTGAAAGTCCGTCTAATTCTTTGGCATCATTAAAGAAAACTCCGCCTTGCTTTCTCGCTTCTAATAATTTATTGGAATATTGAGTCGAAAGTGATGCTAATTCCTGATTGATTTGCTTTAATTTTTCCTTATCTGCAGAAGAAAGATTTGCTCCTGCTATTTCAAAGTTTTGCTTATAATATTGTAATAGTCTTTTACTTTCAGAATCTAAACCATTTTCAGAAATTGCTTTAATTCTTTTATAAAGATTTTCATTCAGATACATTTTATCAGAATGAGCCGCGAAAATCGGAGCGTATTCTTCATCTAAAGCCTGTAGAGTTGGGTTTGTATTGGCACTTGTAAGGTTTGAAAATACAATCGTTGCTCTTTTCAGAATTTCCCCACTTTGTTCCAATGCTACAATCGTGTTTTCGAAAGTCGGAGCTTCAGGATTGTTGGCAATTTTCAGGATTTCGGCATCGTGTTGTTGTAATCCGAAATCAAAAGCAGGTTTAAAATGTTCGTTTTTAATTTTATCAAACTCCGGAGCTTCATATTGAAGCTTGCTTTTCATCATGAAAGGGTTTGAAGCTAATGAAGAAGGAATTGTGATTTCCTGTTGTGTATCGGTTTTTTTCATTGTAGTACAAGAGTAATTAAATGCTAATGCAGAAATTAATAATACCGATGTAATATTTTTCATAAATTAGTTGTTAATAAAGTATAAAGATAACTAAAACTTAATTCATA
>DKLU01000155.1 GCA_002455915.1 Chryseobacterium sp. UBA6632 | reverse complement strand
ATCCTGTGCAGCTTTATCGGGCTTATTATTAAGGGTTGTCTTAATATCCGGCATATTGATGTATCCGAATTTACCTTCCGCCTGCAATACAATATGTCTCAATACCACAACACTTAGAGCTGTTCTGATATCTGCTCCGAAACCTGCCAAGTGGAATCTGTCACTTCTTTCATTTCCCATTAGTTTTACATTAGATTTCGGTACCAAAGCTCCGATACCTGCTCCATAGCTCCAAAAAACATCAATATTCTTTTTATCATAAATATTCATGTATTTCTGAGCACCGATATTTACATAATTAAGACCGTCTGTATGTTCAAATGTTAATAATTTGCCATCCGTAAGATCTACTCTTCCGTTGTTTACCAGCGATGCATATTCAGGATTGTTGATATATCCTTTAAAATCTACGGTCTGGTTTTGATCCATCACATATTTCATGTGATCCATCCCTAAAGTAATCCCTAAATTATCCTTAATAAAATAAGTTACTCTGTAGTTTACCTGAGGAACCGTCACTTTTCCAGGGTTGAAATATAAATTCCATCTGAATGCCGATTGTCTGTCGTGAGCCACTACATTATTCAACTGAAAATCATATCCATCACCCTTAAAACGGATGTCTGAATTTGAATACATTGAATTATTCCATCCCCAAAATGCCAATACTGAACCTTTTTTAAAAGGATTTACTTCCTTTTTGTAGGTAGGTTCTGTAATTTCATTTGTGCTTCTATCTATTAAAGTATCTTTTTTTGCCTGAGCAAAAACAAGATTCGACATCATTAAGCCGACAACCAATAATTTATTCATCTAATTAAGCGTTTTTTTCAACCGCAGGGATGGGATCTGCATAATTGCCCAATCCGTAATTTTGTGTCTGAGACAACTCAGGGTTTTTAATATGCCATTCGAACTCATCTCTAAAGTGACGAATAGCCGCTGCAACAGGCCAAGCCGCTGCATCACCCAATGGACAGATCGTATTTCCTTCGATTTTTCTCTGGATATCCCAAAGTAGATCGATATCTTCCATTTTTCCTTCTCCTTTCTCGATTTTTTTCAAAATCTTGTACATCCATCCCGTTCCTTCACGGCAAGGAGTACATTGTCCGCAACTTTCGTGATTATAGAATCTTGCCAACGTCATCGTATGTTCTACCACACACTGGTCTTCATCCAACACGATGAAACCTCCTGAACCCATCATCGTTCCGGTAGCAAAGCCTCCATCTGCTAATGATTCGTAGTTCATGTATCTGGGTTCTCCGTTTACGGTTTTTAATAATAAATTAGCAGGAACAATTGGAACTGAGCTTCCTCCAGGGATACAAGCTTTCAGTTTTTTTCCGTCTTTAATACCGCCGCAATATTCTTCAGAGTAAATGAATTCTTCAACCGTAATAGTCATGTCGATTTCATAAACTCCTGGTTTGTTGATGTTTCCACAAGCAGAAATCAATTTCGTACCTGTAGATCTTCCCACTCCGATTTTAGCGTATTCAGCTCCTGTAATATCAATGATTGGAACGATTGCCGCGATAGATTCAACGTTATTTACAACCGTTGGTCTTTCCCAAAGTCCTTTTACAGCTGGGAATGGCGGTTTCAGTCTCGGATTTCCTCTTTTACCTTCAAGAGATTCAAGCAACGCAGTTTCTTCACCGCAGATATATGCTCCACCACCTCTTTGAACATAAATTTCACAATCGAAACCAGTTCCTAAAATGTTTTTACCTAAAAATCCTGCCGCTTTAGCTTCCTCAATCGCTTCTTCCAAAATATCCGGAATCCAAGAATATTCTCCACGGATGTAGATATAAGAAACGTTTGAACCTAAACAGTAAGATGAAATCAACATTCCTTCGATCAATAAATGAGGAAGAAACTCCATCAAATATCTGTCTTTGAAAGTTCCCGGTTCAGATTCATCGGCATTTACCACCAAGTGTCTTGGCACGCCTTCCGGTTTTGCCAAAAAGCTCCATTTCATCCCCGTTGGGAATCCAGCTCCACCACGTCCACGAAGACCTGAAACCTTTACTTCTTCAAGAATTTCGTCCGGTGTCATTTTCAAGGCTTTTTCAGCTGCTGTGTAACCTCCCTGTTTACGGTACGTTTCAAAGTAGCGGATACCTTCTATATGTGCGTCTTTAAGTAAAAGTTTTTTACTCATTGTTATATGCTTTTAGCGAATGGCTTCTAGCTTTTGGCTATTTGCTGTGCGCCTTTTTTAATTAGTTTAAAATTTATTTAGCCCAAATCAACCTGTCCTTCTCTGCAAAGATCTAGAATTTCGTCAACTTTTTCTATCGTTAAATTTTCATGAAAGAATTTTCCTAACTGCATCATCGGAGCATATCCACAAGCACCAAGACATTCAGCAGGCTTTAATGTAAACATTCCATCTTCCGTAGTTTGTCCGTCTTTAATGTTCAGTTTAGTTCTGATATGATCTAGGATTTTTTCGCTTCCGCAAACCATGCAAGGTCCCGTTCTGCAAACTTCCAAAACATATTTACCAACCGGCTTCATATTGAACATCGTATAGAAAGTTGCAACTTCATATACTTCAATTGGCTTAATACTCAATAATTCCGCAACATAATCCATCACAGGAACGTCTAACCATCCTCCGAATTCTTTCTGTGCCAAATGCAGTACAGGAAGAAGAGCAGATTTTTGTCTTCCTTCAGGATATCTTGCGATAATTTTGTGTACCTGTGCTAAACTTTCCGGTTTAAAAGCTATTGTTTCGCTCATTTTTTATCTAAGATTAAAGAACATAGAAAAAAGAGAAAAGACTCTGAGATTCGTGCTCTAAATTCAATTTTATATTGGGTGACGAAAGTCTTTTATCTTTCATCTATTATCTAAATTCTAATTATGCGTCTAATTCTCCCGCAATAATATTCATACTACACATTGTTACAATCGCATCTGAAATTACAGAACCTGTAATCATCTCTGGATACGCCTGGTAGTAGATAAAACATGGTCTTCTGAAGTGCAGTCTGTAAGGACTTCTTCCACCATCACTCACTAAATAGAATCCTAATTCTCCGTTTCCACCTTCTACAGCGTGGTAAACTTCACCTTTAGGCACATCTGTTTCTCCCATTACAATTTTGAAATGGTAAATCAAAGCTTCCATTTTTTGATAAACATCAGCCTTTTCAGGAAGATAGAAATCCGGAACATCCGCATGGAATGGCCCTTCTGGAAGATTGTCGTATGCTTGATTGATAATTTTAAGTGATTCCCAGATTTCCTGTTGACGAACCATGAAACGGTCGTAAGTATCTCCTGATGTTCCCACAGGAATAATAAAGTCGAAATCCTCGTAAGAAGAATAAGGTTGTGCAACTCTTACGTCGTAATCTACACCTGTTGCACGTAAGTTTGGACCGGTGAAGCCATAGCTTAATGCTCTCTCCGCAGAGATTGCTCCTGCGCCGATGGTTCTGTCCATGAAAATTCTGTTTCTTTCTAATAAAGTACAGAATTCTTTAAATCTTGGTGGGAAAGTTTTAAGGAAATCCTTTAATAACTCATGGAATTTTGGAGTGAAATCTCTCTCAAAACCTCCGATTCTTCCCATATTTGTTGTCATTCTCGCTCCGCAGATCTGTTCGTACATATCATAAATACGCTCTCTTTCGATGAACATGTATGTAAGACCAGTAATTGCTCCGGAGTCCATCCCGGTTACACCATTACAGATAAGGTGGTCACCGATTCTTGCTAATTCCATTAAAATGACACGCATATAATCTACACGCTTTGGAACTTTAACTCCGATTAGCTTCTCAACTGTCATGTGCCAACCTAAATTGTTGATTGGTGCAGAACAGTAATTCATACGATCGGTAAGGGTAGTGATCTGAGAGTAGTTTCTTCTTTCTGAAATTTTCTCAAATGCTCTGTGGATGTATCCAACTGTTTGCTCGGCGTGAAGGATTCTTTCCCCGTCCATCGTTAAGATATTCTGGAAAATCCCGTGCGTTGCAGGGTGGGTTGGTCCTAAATTGAGGGTGTATAATTGACCGTCAATCTGCTCCTTACTGTCGTACTGGTTTAGTATATTAGATAATGAGTTATCTTTCATAATGTTTGCTTTTAGCTATTTGCTTTTGGCTAATTGCCTTCCGCTATTATCTTCCGAACATGCTATCGTTCTTGTCGGTTCTGGTTCCATCTTCCAAACGATATTCCTTCAACATGGGGTGGTATCCAAGATCTTCCATATTTAAAATAGCTCTAAGATCTGGGTGCCCTTTAAACTTAATTCCGTAGAAATCAAAAGTTTCTCTTTCCATCCAGTTTGCTCCAGCGTATAATTCTACTAAAGAATCAACCTCGATATTTTCTCTGGACATAAAGATCTTCAGACGCAATCTGAAATTAGCCATCATATTATGCAAATGATAAACAACGCCTATTTCTTTTTCGGGAAATTCAGGGTAATGGATTCCACAAATATCTGTAAGGAAGTTAAATTCTAATGATGAATCTTTAAGATAGTGAATGATCTTCTTGATATCTTCTTTCTTTACCTCGATTGTCAGCATTCCATATGGTTCTGAACTTTCGATTACAGATTCCGGAAATTCTCTTGTGATTGCTTCTAATACAAATTCGTTTGTCATTTCCGTTAGTTGCTTATGTTGTAAGAATCTAATAATTTCTGATATTCAGGAAGATCTCTTCTTCTAATGCTTTCGCTTTCAGCAAGAGCCTGAACCTGCATTACTCCTTCAATAATTTGTTCCGGTCTTGGAGGACATCCAGGAACATATACGTCTACAGGAATAATTTTATCGATACCTTGTAATACAGAATACGTATCAAAAATACCACCGCTGGAAGCACAAGCTCCAACTGCAACCACCCATTTCGGCTCTGCCATCTGAGTGTAAACTTCTTTTAGGACTGGTCCTAATTTCTTTGATATAGTTCCGCAAACCATCAGCATATCTGCCTGTCTTGGTGAGAAAGAGTTTCTTTCCATACCAAATCTTGAAGCATCATACGTTGGGTTTAGGGTAGCCATAAACTCGATACCACAACAAGAGGTTGCAAAAGGTAAAGGCCAAAGTGAAAACTTTCTCGCCATCCCGATTACACTGCTCAGTTTCGTTGCGAAAAACCCTTCTCCTTCAAATCCTTCCGGAGCAGGTGCATCTGTTCTTATTACTGGTTTGTTATCTGACATAATTTCTTCTTCTTAAATAGTTTTATTTATCCCAATCTAGCGCGCCACGTTTCCAGACATAGAAGAATGCCATGAAGAAAATCGCAACGAAGGTAAGCACTGCCAAGAATCCTTCCATTCCGAATTCTCTGAAGTTGACTGCGTATGGGTAAAAAAATACGATTTCAATATCGAATAATACGAATAACACCGCTGTCAAAAAGTATTTGATGGAAAACGGCGTTCTTGCATTTCCTTCTACCGGGACACCACATTCCCAGCTTTGGTTTTTTACAGAATTTCCTTTTTTCTGTTTAGGGCCTAAAAAATGCGCTCCAAGCAAAGAAACTGCTACGAATGCTACCGCAACACCTGCTTGTATTAGGATTGGAATATAACTTTCAGGTAAATTCATTTTTGCATTATTATCTCAATTTGCAAATTTAGCGAATAAACAAGAAAGCATGAAATTTATCAGCTTAAAAGTGGCTTGAAAATGGGTGAAATTGGTAATTTAGAATTGATAAAAATAAGATTCTATTTCTTCATTTTTTTTAGCAAAGAGAACGCCATAAATGAAATATATCCAAAAAGAATACTTGCATAAATAATATTAATCGCAGTATTGGTTCTGTCGTCATCCGATTGTAAAAAGAAATTGTAAATAATAAATCCGGCAATTAAAATTCCAAAAATGATAAGATGTGGCTTCATGATGAGTTGTGAGGGTTTGAGAGTACTAGGGTTTGAGAGTGGTAGAGTTTTGGGATTGAGTTAAATTGGTAAGATTGCTCATTACCAATTACTCATTATTGATCTCCATAGAGTAAGTTCTTCTTCTCTTATGGTTTACCGGATTGTAATCCTGCCAAAGCACTTGTACACTTTTATTTTCTTCCAGTTCTGGATTGGTTTCTGCAAACTGAATTCCCATGCTTGTAAATCGTACAAAAATCTCCTTGAAAATAATAGCCGTTACGCCACGTCTCTGATATTCAGGATGAATTCCGATAAGATAGAAATTAGCACGGTCATTTTTCTTGCTCGCCTGTAAAAAATGCCACCAGCCAAACGGAAACAATTTTCCTTTTGATTTTTGTAAAGCTTTTGAATAAGAAGGCATCGTGATCGCGAAGGAAACCAGCTCATTATTCTCATCTACCACGCAGATTACGTAGTTTTTATCGATAAATGGGAAGTACTTTTCCTTGTATGTTTTTATTTGTTCTTCAGAAATCGGAGTGTAAGTTGAAAGATGTTTGTAGGTTTCATCCAGTAATTTAAACATAGGTTCTACAAACGGTAAGATTTCTTCTTTCGTTTTAAAATGAAGAACTTTAAGCTTATATTTCTGAGCAATTAATCCACTGAATTTCTCTACTTTTTCGGGTAAAACTTTAGGAAAGTTCATTTCAAATTCTACCCATTCTTTTTCTTTGGTTAAGCCAAGATCTTCAAGATGTTTAGGATAATATTCATGATTATAAATCCCGATCATAGTGGCCAGTTTGTCAAATCCCATTGTCAGCATTCCAGCCTTGTCGAGATTGGTAAAGCCCATTGGGCCTTCTATTTTATCGATATTATGCTCTTTAGCATAATCAATTGCCTTTTGGATTAATGCTTTTGAAACTTCTTTGTCATCAATAAAATCAATCCAGCCAAAACGAACCTTTTTTATGCCTAATTCTTTTTCCTCCTTGCGGTTAATAATCACCGCAATTCTTCCCACTACTTTATTATCTTTCTTAGCAATGAATTGTTTAGATTGAGAATAGTTTAATGCCGGGTTTTCTTTGGCATCCCAAATTTTAAATTCATCCTTTATAAAAGAAGGAACATAATAGGGGTTGTTTTTGTATAAATCCATCGGGAATTGTACAAACTGCTTTAGATCATTAGGCGTTTTTACTTCAATAACTGAGACTGTAGACATAAGTTCAAAAGGGTAATTAATCAACAAATATAAATAATAAAATCGTAATACTTTGGCATAGTTTTTACATCTTAAAGCTTGAAAATATACAATAAAGTTAGTTAAAAATGATAGGTTATTACATAATTATCGGAATTTCGATGCTTGTAAGCTGGTGGGTTTCATCTAGATTGAAGTCGAAATTTGAGTATTACTCCAATATGCATCTGAGGAACGGGCTTTCGGGTAAAGAGGTGGCGGAAAAGATGTTAAGAGATAACGGAATTAATGATGTTCAGGTAATTTCGGTTCCCGGACAATTGACAGACCATTACAATCCATCAGATAAAACGGTGAATCTTTCAGAAGCTGTTTATATGCAGAGAAATGCTGCTGCGGCGGCAGTTGCGGCTCACGAATGTGGTCATGCGGTTCAGCATGCGGTAGGATACTCGATGTTGCAATTGAGATCAAAGCTGGTTCCTGTAGTTCAAATTAGCTCCAATTTGATGCAATTTGTTCTTATTGGAGGAATTATGATCATGGCTGCAACCAGAAGTATAGATAATCCAAATGGAAATACATTAGTCTTAGCGATTGGTGTTATTATGTTTGCTTTTACTACGCTGTTTGCATTCGTCACGCTTCCAGTAGAATACGATGCGAGTAATAGAGCCATGAAATGGTTGAAAGATACAGGAACGGTGACTGCTGAGGAATATGTAGGAGTTCAGGACAGTTTGAAATGGGCAGCCAGAACCTATGTTGTTGCGGCAATCGGTTCACTGGCACAGCTTCTTTACTGGGCCTCTTTATTGATGGGCGGAAGAAGAGATTAGTCTTTAAATTCAAAAGAAACATACTGCATCTCGGACAATTTGTGTGAGATGTTTTCTTTTTGTGCCAACTTTAAGGAAGCGGTTAGAATACAATTTTCATCCGCATCAAAATCTAATACTTTTGCATCAAACTTTGAAAGCAGGGTGAAAATAATATTTTGTTGATTAAAATTAAACTGAATTTCGATTTGTGTTTCCAGTTCTTTGGTAATGATATTGGCTTCTTCCAATGTAATTTTAGCACACTCTTTATAAGCCTTTACCAAACCTGAAACACCTAATTTTGTTCCCCCATAATATCGAACAGAAATCACAAGAATATTCGTGATCTCATGAGCCAATAGTTGATTGTAAATTGGTAAACCGGCACTTCCGGAAGGTTCACCGTCGTCATTAGCGCGATAGTTTTCCCCATTTAAACCCATTCTGAATGCATAACAATGATGTGTTGCTTTCGGATGTTCAGCTCTGATTTTTTCTAAGGCGGTTTTTAGTTCCTCTTCATTATTTACAGGAAAGGCAAATCCAAGAAATTTGCTTCCTTTTTCTTTTAATAAAGTATTTTCTATGGGTTTTTCTATGGTTTTGTATTCGAACAGCATTGTTTATATATGATGCTTCGAGAGGCTAAGCGTGACATTTCTAATACTTATTGTTTATATTGAACAATAATATTGTAGCGATGTCAGGCTGAGCTTGTCGAAGCCTTTTTTAATTATTACGATAAAATTCAATCAAATTATCTCTAAAATTCTCAACTTTATTAAATGTAAAATCAAGCTCAGGAGCTTTCGTTCCATTTTCCAGTTTCAAATTTTCATTTTTGATCACAATTGCTTCATCCCAAAGATTAGCATTAATGAATTGTTGTAAAGTAAAGCTTCCTCCTTCAATAATAACTGACTGAATTTGCTCTTTATATAAAGCTTCCATTACATCTGAAAGAAAATTTTCTTTATCAATTTTAATAAAATGAATATGATCCTGAATTTCTTCTTTTACAGAGTTGATCACAATCGTCTTGGCTTCTTGATTGTAAATGTTAAAGTCTTGCGAAACTTTCAATTCAAAATCAATTAAAATTCTGACAGGATTTACGCCTTCTACATTTCTTACATTCAAACTTGGATTGTCATTTAAGGCTGTTTGTGTTCCGACCAAAATGGCGTGTTCATCTGCTCTTAACTGATGCACAAACTGATTAACCAAAGAATTAGAAATAGAGTAGGGTTTGAAATCTTTATCTAAAAATCCGTCGCTCGATTCTGCCCATTTTAAAATTATGTAAGGTCTTTTCTTTTCATGATAAGTGAAAAATCTTTTGTTCAGTTCAATACATTCATTTTCCAAAACTCTGGAAACAACTTCAATCCCTGCATCCTGAATAATCTTTTTTCCTTTTCCATTTACCTTATCATGAGAATCCATGGCACCAATCACCACTTTTTTGAAACCTAATTCTTTAATTTTCAAAGCACATGGCGGAGTTTTTCCAAAATGAGCACATGGCTCCAAAGAAACATAAATAGTAGATTCAGGGATCAACGATTTATCTTTCACGGAATTAATCGCATTTATTTCCGCATGAGGTTCTCCAGCTTGATGATGATAGCCTTCCCCGATAATTTCGCCGTTATGTACAATTACGCTTCCCACCAAAGGATTAGGATAGGTTTTTCCGATGGCTTTCTGAGCCAATTCGATACATCTTTTAATATAAAATTCGTCTTGCATATTGAATGAAAAAAGCGAAGTCAAATTACTTTGCTCCGCCTTTTTAGATTTTTAACTTTTTTATTCTCCCGCGATAATGCTGTGAAGATTTTGTTTTAAGGTTTCCAAATGAGCTTTTTTCTCATCAATCGAATCAAAAGTATCTTTCAGCAAAGGATTATCTTTTGTAGGATTTTTAAAGAATGCCAAATTGTTTTCCAGTTTTACGATCTCAGCTTCAAGATCAGAAATCTGGTTTTTAATTTTTCTTGCCTTATCCGTTAACTGATTTTCAGATAAACCTTCTTCTTTAAGTTCTAATTCGTTGATTTTGTTTAATTTCAATTTCTCTCTCAACGTTTTGTTGAATTCAGAGTTAATTGAAATTTTATCTCTCGGTACTTTTCCGATATTATTCCATGCTGTTTTTATCGCTTCAATTCTTTCGATGCTTCCTTCTTCATTCGTAACGTTTTTCAAATCATCAAGAATCGCTTTTTTGTTCTTGTAATTTTCCTTCCAGTTATCGGTTGAAGTATTGCTTTTTTCTCTATAATTATTGAAGAAAGCGTTACATGCATCACGGAAATCGTCCCAGATTTTGTTCGTCATGCTTTTAGGAACATGCCCGATCTTTTTCCAGTCTTCCTGAAGTTTTTTGAACAACGGAACAGCAATATCCCATTCTTCATTGGCTTGATTATCCTGAGCAGTTTGAATTAATTTTAATTTTTCCTCAAGATTAGACTGTTGAGAACCTTTTAAAGATTTATAATACGTATTTTTTGTAGTATTAAAGCTTCTCAAGGTGGTTTTAAAATCATTCCAATTTTGGTTGGAAAGTTTTCTAGGAACACTTCCGGTTTTTAAGAACTCTGAACGAAGATCTTCCACTCTTCTGATCGAGTTTTGCCAATAATTATGGTTTGGCGTTTCTGCAGGTTCAGATAATTTTTTAATCTCGGCGATAATTTGAGTTTTTTTCTCAAGATTAGCCGCTTGTTCAGTTTCAATAGCTGCAGAAAGTTCAGATTTTCTTTCGTGGATTTTATTAGAAATTTCTTTAAATTCTTCCCAAGTTTTTTCACGGAATTCTTCTGCTACCGGCTCAGCTTCTTCCTTCCAAAGTTTATGAAGGTACTGAAGTTCATTTAATGCTTTTTGAATGACAGGCTCATGCTCAAGTTGCTTTGCACGCTCAATAATGTGCTGTCTTTTCTCAAGATTATGATTATATTCCTGCTCTAAGAATTCTTTATTTAGATCCAACATTTGATAAAACTGATTCAAATGATGGAAATAATTATTATTAAGAATTTTAAATTCAGACTTAGCCACTTGCCCCGCATTCGACCAATCTTCTTTTATTTCTCTGATAGATTTAAATAAATTGGTGCCTGGCTCTGAATTCGTATAAAGATTTTTAAGCCTTTCAATGATGGTTTGGCGATGCTCAAGATTCTTCTTTTGCTCTTCTTCCTGACCTCGTTGGTAAGTGTCATTTTTCTCTTTGAAAATATTTACCAAAGCAGAAAATCTTGCCTGAGAAGGATGCTCATAACTGAAGTTTTCAGGAGCATTTCCCGCATCTACATATTCATGCTTTTTGTCTTCCACTTCATCATGGATGTAATGACTTGCTTTTTCTTTTAACAGATTGAATTTTTTGAAGTCTTCACCCGCATTTGGCGCGTTGATGATTTTCTCCATTTCCTTCAAAGCATCTGCTAAAGTGATTTCTACATCTTCATGCTCTTCTTCGTGTTCAGCCTCTTCCTCGTGAAGTTTTTCATCGTTTGGAACCTCAGTTCCCGATGTTTCTTCTTGAGATACTTCGTTAGAATTTTTCATTTCTTCGTTTTCAGAAAGATTGTTTTCTGTAGTCATAGCAAATCGTTTATTTGAGTAGCATTAATATCGTTTAAATATAGCAAAAAAGCCAATTAAAGT
>DKLU01000043.1 GCA_002455915.1 Chryseobacterium sp. UBA6632 | reverse complement strand
ACGACCAAGATTGTGAAATTCCATCCACAGAGTAAATTCCCCAATTGATAAAAATTCCCAGTTTGGCATCTTGAAACCATTCCATTTTTTGTTGATCGAACGATGTTTTTTGACCATTTATATTTTGGAATGATAAAAATAATCCTAATAAACTAACTGTAATTTTGCCTTTCATTTATGCTTTATTTACCAGACTAAAATAAGCAAACGCTATCAAAATTTTAATTTTAAATGTAACGATTTATTTAAAATCTCAAAAAGAGTATCATTTTAATGTTGAAATTGAATTATATTTAGCAATAGTATTCATTCGGTTTAGTATTTTAACTTAATTGAAAATTGGAATACTTCTTGCAATTATTCACAGAAAAACAATTTATGAAAATTCCAACATTATTAATGGCGAGTTTGGTTACAGTAAGCCTATCGGCACAAACCACAAAACCTATTACGAAAAAAGGCAAAAAAGTGGTGAAGAAAGTAAAGACCGCTGAGACTCCAAAAACACAACCGGCACAGCCTATCGCCAAAAAAGATACCGTAATACATCGCTCAGGATATTGCCCTGCCTGCGGAATGGGATAATTTATGAAACCACATTTAGGATTGGCAATGATGGCAGAGGCAGATTTTGTTTCTGCTATTTTACCCTTGTTGCAAAGCAATGAAATTGATGTGTTGGAATGGTCTTTTGATACACTTTATAATACCGATGAGCCAGAATGGCTAAACGAATTACTTGATTTTTATTCTGAAAATAACCGTTTAATCGGTCATGGCGTTTATTATTCTTTATTTGATGCAAAATGGACTGATCGACAGGAAGATTGGCTTAAAAAGTTAAAATCAGAAACTCAGAAGCGTCATTATAATCATATTACGGAGCACTTTGGGTTTATGAATACGGAAAATTTTCATCAGGGAATTCCGTTGCCGCTTTCTTTGCATAAAAAAACATTGCAGATAGGAAAAGACAGACTTTCCAGGTTGCAAAATGTTTTAAACATTCCTGTAGGTATAGAAAATCTAGCTTTTTCTTTTTCTATTGATGATGTGAAAGAGCAAGGCGAGTTTTTAGAAAAATTAATTGAAGATATTGATGGCTTTGTAATTTTGGATTTGCATAATATATATTGTCAGGCTCATAATTTTGATGTTGATATTCAAGATTTAATCAATTCTTACCCTTTAGACAACGTAAAAGAAATTCACCTTTCCGGCGGAAGTTGGCAGAAAATTGTGTATGGGAAAGAAAAGTTGATTAGAAGAGATACGCATGATGACGCAATTCCTGAAGAGCTTTTTAATGTTTTGCCTTATGTTTTTTCGAAATGTAAAAATGTAGAATATGTCATTATTGAGCGATTAGGAAATACGATAAGTACAGAGACTGAAAAGGAAAATTTCTTTGATGATTTTAAGAAGGTTCGCGAAATAATGAATGTTTCAGATTTTCAGTTGAATTCAAAAAAATGGAATAAACCTGATTTAGCATTAACGGAACCTTTGGAAGATCTATCCTTATATAAAGAGCAGGTACTTCTTACTAAAATGCTGTTTGAAAATGAAAAACCGGAACTGATAAAGAAACATCCTTTTTCCTATTTTAATACTGAAAATTGGGATTTAGAAATGCTTAATACCGCTAGAAATATTATAAAAAAATGGAATCCGTATTAAGCTAAATGGTATTTTGCCTAGATTATTTTTGTTAAATTGAATGAAATCAAGCAATTAGTTTATTTTACTTTATTAATTATAGAATTCCATTATATTTTATTTTAATAAAAGTATCCGTATTTCTACGGAATCTAAAATCCGTATTTCTACGGATGTCTAATCTATAAATTATGTAGACCTTTACATCAGCATTAGACAAGGGAAATTTAAGCATTTCAAGTCTTCAAAAAACTAATAACCACGATTGCTGAGATTTTCTAAGGGAAAGAGGTAGCCTTTTGGCTGCCTTTCTTTGTCTAAAAAGTATGTGGAAGTAAATTTACCGATATTTTTTACATTTTAAATAAATTCTCAACATCTTTCATATCTGAATTTTCAAATCATTTCACTATTT
The DNA here is from genome assembly GCA_002455915.1 of Chryseobacterium sp. UBA6632. GTDB lineage: Bacteria > Bacteroidota > Bacteroidia > Flavobacteriales > Weeksellaceae > Chryseobacterium. Next base: position 3,065 of record DKLU01000043.1, on the reverse strand, counting down.
TTGGATCATGATTAAAGCAAGAAATATCCATAAATCTTATGGGAATTTAGAGGTGTTAAAAGGTGTTGATATTCATATCAAAACGGGAGAGGTGGTTTCTATCGTCGGAGAATCGGGAGCTGGAAAATCTACGCTGTTGCAGATTTTAGGAACGCTTGATTTACCAAGTAATTCTAAAAAATTTGATACCGAAATAGAAATCAACGGAAAATCTTTCATCAATATGAATGATAAACAGCTTTCTAAATTCAGAAATGAAAATATAGGATTTGTGTTTCAGTTTCATCAGTTACTTCCGGAATTTACGGCGCTGGAAAACGTTTTGCTTCCAACAAAAATTGCGGGATCTAATGAAAAAGAAGCAATTGAGAAGGCTTATGCTTTATTCGAAGATTTAAAAATCGAGCAGAGAATCCATCACAAACCCAACCAACTATCGGGTGGTGAAGCGCAAAGAGTAGCTGTGGCAAGAGCTTTAATCAATTCGCCGAAAATTATTTTTGCAGATGAACCGACCGGAAACCTTGATTCTAAAAATGCCGACGATTTACATCGATTATTCTTTGATTTAAGAGATAAATACAATCAAACCTTTGTGATTGTAACGCATAACCCGAATCTTGCAGAAATTACTGACCGAAAATTAGTTATGAAAGACGGAATGATTATCGAATAAAAATTTCCTAACAAATGATGAAACACTTTATTTTTTTATTTCTTTTCTTTATTTCCTGTTCGAAAATCGAATCTCAGGTAACAACTGCGTCAGATTTTTTACCAAAATCAAAAATACAGGAAATCAAAAATTATTTAAAAGGGAAAGAGTATAATCAGAATTTAGCAGTTTTCATCAATTTTAAAACACATTCTGGGAAATATCGTTATTTTGTTTACGATTTAAAAAATGATAAAATCCTCCAAAAAGCTGTTGTTGCACATGGTGAAGGTTCGGTAGTGAGAAACTCAAGTGCTTTGCAATTCAGCAATACAGACGGTTCTCATCAATCTTCTTTGGGGAAATATGAAATTCGTGAAAGTTATAATGGAAAATTCGGAAAAGCCTATCGTTTAAAAGGTTTAGATGCAACCAATAGCAATGCGATGGATCGGGCGATTGTTCTTCATTCTTATTACTGCGTTCCCGATAAAGAGTCTGCAGATTTGTCTTGTTTAAGTTTTGGCTGTCCCATGTTGTCGAAAAATGCATTCAATGAAACAGCTAAATATTTAGACCAATCAAAGAAAACGATACTTTTATACGCCTTTTATTAATTCAACCCTAATTCCTGAACCCTTTTACCTTAAAAAATATGTCCATAAAATTCTTAGCCGAAGATGACCGACCCCGCGAAAAATTTTTACTGAAAGGTAAGAATTCGCTTTCTGATTCTGAGTTATTGGCAATCATCATGGGAAGCGGAAACAGGGAAGAAACGGCGGTGGAATTAGCGAGAAAAATTTTGGCATCGGTTGATAACAACTGGCATCAATTGAGTTTACTTTCGATAAAAGATTTAATGAAATTCAAAGGAGTGGGCGAAGTAAAAGCCATTTCAATTGCCACAGCGTTGGAAATCGGAAGACGACGAGCCAGTCAGGAAGTGATGGAAAAACCTACGGTTTCAAGCAGCAACAGCGCTTATTTGGTGTTGAAAAATCATTTGTCAGATCTAAGAACGGAAGAATTTTGGGCAATTTTTCTGAATCAAAGCAATAAAATCATTCATGTTGCACAATTAACGCAGGGCGGAATCAGTCAGTCTATTGTTGATGTGAGGATTTTATTTAAAACGGCATTAGAACATTTTTCAACAGGAATTATCATTGCTCACAATCATCCTTCGGGAAATTTAAAACCGAGTAGGGAAGATATTGATATTACTCAAAAAGTAAAAGAAGCGGGAAAACTTTTAACAATCCAGCTTTTAGACCATTTAATTATTACACAGAATTCCTATTTTAGTTTCTCAGACGAAGGATTATTATGATTAGAAGATTGAAATACCACGAAATTGATTTCAAAAAATATACAGAATGTTTAGAAAATTCAGAACAGCGGAAATATTCAGCGACTAAAGATTTTTTGGATATTACTTCCGGAAAGCAATGGGAAATATTGGTTTATAATGATTATGAAGCAGTAATGCCGGTTCCTTTTGTGAAGAAACGAAGTGTGAAAATTGTCCATAATCCAAAGTTATGTCAGCAGCTGGGTGTTTTTTCTGCAGAAGATAAACGTGAGATCAACGAATTATTCTTGGAATACTTAAATAAAAATTATTTAGTTAGAATCTTTACTTTTAATGATGCTAACCAATTTAACTCAGATATGGTATTAAAAAATAACTTTTTAATTTATCCTGAGATCTACGAAAAAGTATATGCAAAATATTCTCCTAAAAGAAAAAGAAAATTAAGACTTGATCTAGCAGTTTTAGAGCAAGTAAAGATAAAATCAATAAGCTATAGTGAAGCTAAACCTTTTATCAAAATGAATGTTTTGGGAGCTGAAAGCGAGGGAGATAAAGATGGATTTTTAAAGATTTTTGAAAAATTTTTTAAATCGAATAGTCTTAATTTTTCTGCATTTTATTATCAAGGTAAAATTGCTAATGTTATTGTTACATATAAAGATAGTCAGGCGGTTGCCCTTCTGGGTACTTTTAATGATAAAGATTTTGTGAAATTATCAGGAGCCTCTGTCTTAATAGATAATGCTATTAAAGAAAATATTGAAACCCATATATTCGATTTCGAGGGAGGAAGTCTTCCAAATATTGAAGAATTCTTTCGTGGTTTTCGCCCCGAACTGAAGCCCTACGCAATTATTGAAAATTCAAAAAAGAATATTTTAAAGAAATTCGTATACTTATTGTTTAAAAGAAAATTATTTTGATTTATTGTTTAGACTCATTCTAATTAAAATAATATTTTGTAAATTTATAGAACTATTTGATTATCTAAAACTAATGCTTAAACAACTTAGAAATTATAAACTCCCTTATTTTATCTATAATTTATTTAACAGAAAAAAATTAAAGCATAATATCCCGTTATATAAAAAA
>DKLU01000298.1:3371-4906 GCA_002455915.1 Chryseobacterium sp. UBA6632 | reverse complement strand
AATTTTCATCTGATAAATTTTCAATATAAGGAATCATTGCAGTACCCGAAGCCCAATTATAAATAGCTTCCGCATCTTTCATTACATGAGGAAATACCTTTTCGAACACAACAATATCGTTTCCTTTATTTTCGTACAAAATCTTTGCATAATCTTCAATCTTTAAAACAGTATATTCTCGTGTCCAAGAATGATATGCTGTTTTATAAGGCTCGGTTTCTGCTACTTTTCTAAGCAGTTGATGAACAATAAATTCATGATTAGAAGGTATCTGAACAGCTAATTGTCCGCCCTTATTAATCTTACTTATAATTCTTGGAAATAATTCTTTATGATTACTACACCATTGAATTGCTGCATTAGAAATAATTAAATCAAAGGTATCATTTAAATTTAATTGTTCCTCAATATTTCGTTGAATAAAGCTTAAACGATTAGTTTCAAAATGCTTGGCTTTTTTCAGCATTTCAGCGGAAGAATCAATACCTAAAACTTTAGAATCCCTTAAATGATCCAGTAATTTTGAAGTCAGTTCTCCTGTTCCGCAACCTAAATCAATAACAGACATATTATCTTTTACATCATCAACAAGATTCAGCAAATCAAAAAACGGAGCTGAACGCTCATCTTTAAATTGATCATAAACTTCCGGATTCCAAGCCATAATTTTATTTTATGAATTTCTGGATTTTAAATATTTCTGCCACTCCCAAGTAGTTCTCAAAGCATCTTCCAAGCTGGTTTCAGATTTCCATCCAAGTTCTTTTTCTGCCTTGTCTGCATTCGCATAAGCTACCGTAATATCACCTTCTCTTCTCGGACAAATCTGATAAGGAACTTCAACATTATTCGCCACTTCAAAAGCTTTTACAACCTCTAAAACAGAAGATCCCTTCCCTGTTCCCAAGTTGTAAATATCAACTGTCGTCTCGTTTGATTGATTTTCAATTAATTTTTTTAAAGCTGCAACGTGAGCTTTAGCCAAATCAACCACATAAATATAATCACGAACAGCCGTTCCGTCAATCGTTGGGTAATCATCTCCCCAAATGCTCAGTTTTTCTCTGATGCCCGCAGCTGTTTGGGTAACATAAGGTACTAAATTATTTGGAACTCCAATCGGTAATTCGCCTAATTTTGCTGACGGATGCGCCCCAATAGGATTGAAATATCTTAATAACGAAATTTTACGTTGATATGCTTTCGCAAAATCAATTAAAATCTCTTCACCCATCTGTTTGGTCTTTCCGTAAACACTTTCCGGCATTTTTAACGGTGTATTTTCGTCAATAGGCATTGTATCTGCCTGCCCGTAAACTGTACATGATGAACTGAAAATAAAATTCGAAATTCCTCTTTCTTTAAATTCCTGAAGAATATTGATTAATGAAAATAAATTATTCTCATAATAATCAACAGGCTTCACTTGGCTTTCACCAACTGCTTTTAACGCTGCAAAATTAATACAGCCTTCAATTTCATAAGCATCAAAAACCTGAGTCAGTAAATCTCTTCTCTTTAAATCAAAAGGATAA
>DKLU01000298.1:0-3287 GCA_002455915.1 Chryseobacterium sp. UBA6632 | reverse complement strand
TCTTTAAATCAAAAGGATAAAAAGCAGGCTTCTTACCTGCAACTTCCTCAATATTTTTTAAGATGAATTTTTCTGAATTTGATAAATCATCTACAATAACAACGTCAAAATTGTTATTCAAAAGTTCTACAACGGTGTGAGAACCAATATATCCAAGCCCTCCTGTGACTAATATTGCCATGTTTTAATTATTATTTTTTTAATCATTATGTGTTCCTATTGAATCTATTTCATTTTTAGACGGAGAATGCTTAAAGTAATTTATTAATAATCCGGAACCTATAAGCAAAGCTATAAATATTAAAAAAGAATATAAATAACGATCCATACCTTCTTTATAGTTATTAAAAAAGCTTATTGACCATAAAATACTTATTAAGCTAATCGAAATATTTAAACATAAAAACATTCTTTTAGCCTCCTTAAAAATATTTATGAATGTTATTATTAATAATATAAATGTTAAAAAAATTAGAAGGTAAATTGGAATTTGAAGCATTCTATATTGCTCAACTATACCATAATTTTTAAATAATATATTAATGATAGCTGCACTATAATAAATCAGCCAACCTAAAACAAAAATAATTGTAAAAAAGTAAGCAAATTTATTTTTTAATATTCTCTCGTCATGAAGCATAGCTTATCCCATAAACTCCAATACAGCATCCGTAATATACTTTAACTGTTCTTCATCAAGCTCAGTATGCATAGGAAGAGAGATTACCTCATCCAAAAGCTTATCTGTATTTACAAAATCGGCATCATCGCTTTCCTGATAATATGCTTTTTGCTTTCTTAATGCTACCGGATAATAAATCATCGCCGGAATATCTTTTTCAGCTAAAAATTTCTGCAAATCATTACGTTTTCCGTTCAAAATTCTCAAAGTATATTGGTGAAAAACGTGCGTTGAGTTTTCGTCTCTTTTCGGAGTTAAAATATCTTTATGATTTGCAAAAGCTTCATCATAAAAATCAGCAGCTTTTCCTCTTGATTCGTTATACGTATCCAAATGAGGAAGTTTCTTTCTTAAAACTGCAGCCTGAACGCTGTCTAAACGAGAATTCACACCAACTTCATCATGATAATATCTTTCGTACATTCCGTGGTTTACAATTCCTCTCAAACGGTGAGCAAGTTCATCATTATTCGTAAAAATTGCACCACCATCACCATAGCAGCCTAAGTTTTTAGACGGAAAAAAAGAAGTGGTACCAACTGTAGACATGGTTCCTGATTTTTTTACTGTTCCGTCCGGGAAAGTATAATCTGCACCAATAGCCTGTGCATTATCTTCAATAACGAATAAATTATTTTCTTCTGCAATTTTTAAAATTTCCTCCATATTGGCGCATTGCCCGAAAATATGAACAGGAATAATTGCTTTTGTTTTTGGAGTAATTGCTTTTTTAATCGCTTCAGTAGAAATCGTAAATGTATCATAATCAACATCCACCAAAACAGACTTAAGTTTCAATAAATGAATAACTTCAACTGTTGCGGCAAATGTAAAATCTGCAGTGATTACCTCATCACCTTCCTGCAGATCCAAAGCCATCAAAGCAATTTGAAGAGCATCGGTACCGTTTGCGCAAGGAATAACGTGCTTTACGTCTAAATAAGACTCCAATTCATTCTGGAAGGACTTTACTTCAGGGCCGTTAATAAAAGCCGCCGAATCCATTACATTTAAAACTGCATTATCTACATCATTCTTTATTTTGTAATACTGACTTTGTAAGTCAACCATCTGAATTTTTTTCATAAATAAATATTTGTGTAAAAATAGGGAATTTAAAATCCTTTTAAAAATTTTATTGATTTTGTTTTATCTTTATACAAAAGAAAAATATGAAAAAACTTTTACTCTTTTGTCTTTTAGCGGGTTATTCCACTTCTTTTGCGCAAACACAGCTGGTATTCGTTTATTTTAATGATAAACCAAACAAGGCCGCGTTCTATGCCAACCCGCTTTCTGAGCTGTCTCAAAAATCCCTCAACAGACGTTCAACATTAGGAATTTCATTGAATGATCAGGATGCTCCGATTGAACAATCATACATTCAAAATATTCAGAATCTAGGCTTTACCGTAACAGATTATTCAAAATGGCTAAATGGAGTCGCTGTGAATGCAACCACTGCTCAAATTACCACCCTTCAATCTCAGCCTTATGTTCAGAGTGTTGAAAGTTTTGCCAAAAATTCTAATGGAGGAACCAAAATTGCACATCAAAATAAATGGCAAGAAACTTCAGCAACCAATAAAACTCAAACCCTTTTTGATTACGGAAATGGTTCTGCACAGATTGATCAGATTAATTTAAGGCCGCTACATCTGGCAGGTTATACAGGAACTGGCGTTACCATTGCCGTGATTGATGCCGGATTCCCAACTGTAGATACAGGTTCGGCATTTTCAAGAATCAGAAATAACAATCAGATCAAAGGCGGTTATGATTTCGTAGCTAAATCTTCCAATATTTATAATCCTACATTGCTTGACCATGGAACCGTGGTTTTAGGAGCAATTGGCGGTTATCTTGAAAATACTTTCGTAGGCTCTGCGCCCGATGCCGATTTTTATTTGTACCGAAGCGAAAATGCTACTGCTGAAGTTCCAGAAGAAGAGCTGTATTGGATTGAAGCGGCAGAAGAAGCCGACCGAAAGGGAGTTGATTTAATAACAACTTCATTAGGCTACTCTACTTTTGATGATTCGAGGTATAACTATACCTATTCTGATATGAATGGTACAAAATCATTTATCGCAAGAGCGGCAGAAATTGCAGTTAACAAAGGAATTTTCGTGCTAATTGCCGCAGGAAATTCGGGTGCTCAGCCGTGGCATTATATAACAACTCCGGCAGATAATACAAAAGTTTTTTCCATCGGTTCTGTAGATTCCAGCGGAAATCCTTCAGATTTTTCTTCTTTCGGACCAAATTCTTTAGGCATAATTAAACCCAACGGAAGCGTTCGAGGAAGTGCGGCGGCTACGGTAAATAATAATTCTCAGGTGTCAGTAAGCGGAACTTCCATCGCCACACCTATTGCTGCAGGTGGCGTTGCCTGTCTTCTTCAGGCTTTTTCTTCTATGAACAGAGATCAGATGAGAGCCAGATTACAGCAAACCGCTTCTCTTTATCCAAACCACACCAATCAGATGGGCTACGGAATTCTTAATTTTGGAAATTTTTATAATGGTGTTTTAAATACTTCAGAATTAGTTAAAAAAGAAAAATTAAGCATTTTTCCGAATCCTGTTAAAAATATTTTAAATAT
>DKLU01000297.1 GCA_002455915.1 Chryseobacterium sp. UBA6632 | reverse complement strand
GGACAAATGTACATTTGTCCCTTCAAAATGAGAACGTATATCACATATTTTTTGACAGCGCTTTTTCTGCTTTTCGTAGTGGAAAGTAAGATCAATGTCAAAACATTGCGAAATGACTATACCAGTCATACGTCTCACATGCCTAAGAGAACCAATCGTTTAAATCAAACGTGCGAAAAATTGTCTATTCAGCAAGTTCAGGATGATGCAGGAAGTGCTTATTCGTTAGAGCTTAACGAAGATGATTTTCAGCTTTCAGATACCTTGCAGACCATTATTGTTTTTGCAAGCGTTTTCAGTTTGGTTTATATTTTCGGTTTAGAAGCAAAAAAACAGTTGAAACCTGCCATACATGGCTTTCTATCTCAATTTTCCACTGTTAAAAGATTCATTCTGATCCGTTCTATCAGAATTTAAAAACTCATTTTTCCGATTAATTTTCTGCTATTATCTGGCAGAGAACGTTATGCGTTGTGTTTGCTGGTAATCATCACATCGTAAGACTCATTATTACCATTTTTTTCCTTTAAAAAAATAACGATTTAAATATAAAACTCTAGAAATTATGATGAAAAGAGTTGTCTCAAGCATTATGCTAAGCGCCCTCTTATTGGTTGTTAGTTGTAACAACAAGAAAGAAGAAAAAGAAGAAGCTACAATTTATCCGGTTACTACACCCGTGAAGATGGATACGGTAATTGATAAAGAATTCGTAGCTCAGATCCGGTCTGTAAAGAACATCGAAGTTCGTGCACAGGAAAAAGGTTTTCTTGAAAAAATCTATGTAGATGAAGGTCAGTATGTTCATCAAGGTCAGACCTTATTTAGAATTATGCCTCAGTTGTATCAGGCAGAATTATTAAAAGCCAAAGCTGAAGTAGAGCAGGCTACGATTGAATTAAGAAACGCAAGTACATTAGCCAACAACAATATTGTCTCTAAAAACGAAAGAGCAATGGCAAAGGCTAAATTAGATGCAGCCAATGCAGAAGCAAAACTGGCACAGATTCATTTGTCTTTTACAGATATTAAAGCTCCGTTTTCGGGGATTATTAACAGACTGCCTTTAAGATTAGGTAGTTTGGTAGATGAAGGAGATTTGCTGACTTCCCTTTCCGATAACACCAATATGTATACTTATTTCAATGTTTCGGAGCCGGAATATATTAATTATCAGACGAATGTTGCCACAAGAGGTAGCCAGAACGTTAATTTGATTATGGCAAACGGAGATACTTTCCCTCAAAGTGGCGAAATTCAAACCATTACAGGAGAATTCGACAATGAAACAGGAAATATCGCCTTCAGAGCTAAATTCCCGAATCCAGATAAACTCTTGAGAAATGGACAAACCGGAAAGGTAAGAATGACGTTGCCCTTGAAAAATGCTTTAATCATTCCTCAAAAAGCAACCTACGAAATTCAGGATCAGAAATATGTTTTTGTAGTGGATAATAAAGGTGTTGTGAAGTCCAGAAATATTAAAGTGGCTTACGAACTTCCTGACGTTTATGTTGTTGGATCCGGCTTGTCTACAGGCGATAAGATCTTGTTAGAAGGAGTTCAGAAAGTGAAAGACGATCAAAAGGTTCAGGTGAAAGCACAAGATCCTAAGAAAGTTCTTCAGTCACTAAAATTAAAAGCAGAGTAAAGAATATACGATAATTGATAAAGGATGATTGTGCATTAAACTGTTCAAATCAGCTATTTATCATTCATCATTAATAATTGATATTATTTTTATGTTTAAGAAATTCATTCGCAGACCTGTTCTGTCTATCGTAATCTCTTTGATTATCGTATTTATGGGAGTTTTGTCTTTGGTAAAACTTCCTGTGACGCAGTTCCCGTCTATTTCGCCGCCCAAAGTAAATATTACCGCAGAATATCCCGGTGCCAACAACGAATTGTTGATTAAATCCGTGGTTATTCCGTTGGAAAGAGGGTTAAACGGTGTACCGGGAATGAAATATATGACTTCCGATGCCGGAAATGACGGGGAAGCTTCTATTCAGGTGGTTTTCGACTTGGGAACCGATCCTAACGTAGCAGCTGTAAACGTACAAAACCGTGTTTCTTCGGTGGTTAACAAACTTCCGCCGTTGGTAGTTCGTGAAGGGGTGAAAATTACCCGTGAAGAACCTAACATGTTGATGTACATTAACTTGTATAGTGATGATCCGAAGGCCGACCAAAAATTCTTGTTCAACTATGCAGATATCAACGTAATGTCTGAATTGAGAAGGGTAAGCGGAGTTGGTTTTGCAGATATCCTGGGAACAAGAGAATATGCCATGCGTATTTGGCTTAAACCTGACAGATTAACGGCTTACAGTATTTCAGCAGATGAAGTAATGGAAGCGCTTAATGAGCAGAGTTTGGAAGCATCGCCGGGTAAAACAGGAGAAAGTTCCGGAAAGCGTTCGCAGTCATTTGAATATATTTTGAAATATCCGGGTCGTTTTAATAATGAAAAGGATTACGGAAATATTATCCTTAAAGCTAAACCAGATGGAGAATTTATCAGACTAAAAGACGTTGCCGATGTAGAATTTGGTTCATCTATGTATGATATTTATTCTACTTTGAATGGTAAACCTTCCGCAGCGATCACGGTGAAACAATCGTATGGTTCGAATGCAAGCGACGTTATCAAAAATGTAAAATCTTTGATGGCAGAATTGCAGAAAACTACCTTCCCGAAAGGAATGCATTATGACATCAGTTATGACGTTTCAAGATTCTTGGATGCTTCGATTGAAAAAGTAATTCACACGTTGTTTGAAGCCTTTATTTTGGTGGCGATTGTAGTATTCTTATTCTTGGGCGATTGGCGTTCAACCTTAATTCCAGCCATTGCAGTTCCGGTATCGTTGATTGGTACTTTTGCCGTCATGTCCGCCTTTGGAATTACGCTAAATATGATCTCGCTCTTTGCCCTCGTAATGGCAATTGGGGTCGTCGTCGATGATGCGATTGTGGTGATTGAAGCCGTCCATGCCAAGATGGAAGAGAAAGGTTTATCTCCTTTAAAGGCGACAGAAGAGGCCATGCACGAAATCAGCGGGGCGATTATTGCAATTACTTTGGTAATGGCATCCGTATTCATTCCGATTGCATTTATGTCTGGTCCGGTTGGGGTGTTCTATCGTCAGTTCTCGATTACGATGGCTTCGGCGATTATCCTTTCAGGGGTTGTAGCTTTAACGTTAACACCAGCTTTATGTGCTTTAATTTTAAAAAATAACCACGGAAAAGCTAAAAAGAGAACTCCGATTACTATTTTCTTAGATAAATTCAACAATTTATTTACGAAAGGAGCCGGGAAATATGAAAGAATGCTGAACAAAACGGTGAAGAAAAAAACAATCACTTTACCATTATTATTGGCTTTCTGTGCTTGTACATTCTTCCTGAGTAATTCACTTCCTTCAGGGTTTATTCCGGCGGAAGATCAGGGGATGATTTATGCAATTATTCAGACTCCACCTGGTTCTACATTAGAAAGAACCAACCAGATTGCGAAGGAATTATTGAAAGAATCTGAAGGTATTGATGGGGTACAATCTGTTTCTTCATTGGCAGGTTATGAAATCTTAACGGAAGGTACAGGTTCTAACTCAGGTACTTGTTTGATTAATCTTAAAAGTTGGGATGAACGTAAAGAATCAGCTTCAGAAATCATTGAAAAGCTTGAAGAAAAAGCGAAGAATATTCCCGGAGCAAATATTGAATTTTTCCAACCGCCATCCGTTCCTGGTTATGGAGCAGCGGGAGGTTTTGAGCTTCGTTTGCTGGATAAAGCGGGAAGTGGTGATTATCATAAAATGGAGCAGGTGAGCAATGATTTTGTGAAAGAATTAAATAAAAGGCCAGAATTAGGTTCTGCATTTACTTTCTATTCTGCAAGTTTCCCTCAATATATGTTGAGAATTGATAACGATCTCGCCGAGCAAAAAGGTGTGACCATTGAAAATGCAATGGATAATCTTTCCACATTAATTGGTTCCAACTACGAGACAAGTTTCATCCGCTTCGACAGACCATATAAAGTAATTGTTCAGGCGGGGCCACAATATCGTGCATTGCCAACAGATCTTTTAAAATTATATGTGAAAAATGATAAAGGAGAAATGGTTCCATATTCAGATTTCATGAGAATGGAAAAAGTATATGGCTTATCAGAAATGACGAGACATAATATGTATAACTCGGCACAGGTGAGTGGTACTCCAGCACCGGGTTATAGCTCCGGACAAGCGATTAAAGCCATTCAGGAAGTAGCGGATAAAACACTTCCGAGAGGCTTCGGTATTGACTGGGCGGGTATCTCTAAAGACGAAGTAAACCGTGGAAATGAAGCCATCTTTATTTTCTTGGTATGTTTAGGATTTGTTTATCTGATTCTTTCGGCTCAATATGAAAGTTTCATTCTTCCATTACCGGTAATTTTATCGTTGCCGACGGGTATTTTCGGAGCTTTCTTATGTTTAAAATTATTAGGATTAGAAAACAATATTTACGCTCAGGTGGCGATGGTCATGTTGATCGGTCTTTTAGGTAAAAACGCTGTATTGATTGTGGAATTTGCCGTCCAGAAGAAAGCAGAAGAAGGCATTCCGGTGGCTCAGGCAGCGATTGAAGGAGCAGCAATCCGTTTCCGTCCGATTTTGATGACATCATTTGCATTTATCGCAGGTTTGATTCCGTTAGTGATGGCAACCGGACCGGGAGCAATCGGTAACCGAACGATCGGTACAGCAGCAGCAGGGGGGATGTTGATCGGAACTATTTTCGGATTAATGATTATCCCAGGATTGTATTACATCTTCGGAACTATTGCTGAAAAATCGAGATTGGCAAGATATGAAGAGGAAAATCCTTTAACTGAACAAACAGAACCTTATCAACACGATGACAAACATGAAGATTTATAATAAATATATAGCAGCCATCGCCTTATCGCTTGTTTTAGCAAGTTGTAAGGCGCCAATGGCGACCGTAATAAAAGATGAGGTGAAAGAAAATATCCCTCAGAATTTTAACCAGGAAGAGCAACAGGCTGATGCCAATGCCAACAGCGGAATGACACCTTGGAGAGAGTTTTTTACCGATCCGAATTTGGTAGCATTAATTGAAACTGCCCTAAAGAATAATCAGGATTTGATGATTACTTTGCAGGAAATTGAGATTGCCAAAAGTGGAGTAGTAGCTAAAAAAGGAAAGCTAAGTCCTACAGTTTCTGCAGGTGTAGGAGCCGGATTAAGAAAAGCCGGACGATACACAAGCGAAGGTGCAGGTGATGCTTCTACCGAAATGGAACCGGGAAAACCTGTTCCCGATAATTTAGGGAATTTCGAAGGCGGTTTAATGACCAACTGGGAAATTGACATCTGGAAAAAACTGAGAAATGAGAAAGATGCAGCAGTGGCTCATTATCTTTCAACGGTTGAAGGAAAGAATTTTGTTCTTTCAAGCTTAATTGCTGAGGTAGCCGATAATTATTATGAATTATTATCTCTTGATAACCAATTGGATATTATTCAGAAATATATTGAACTTCAGAAAAAAGCTTTAGAAATATCTAAAATTCAGAAAGAAGCGGCTGCTGCTACAGAATTGGCGGTGAAAAAGTTTGAGGCAGAATTGGCAAAATCAAAAGCTTCAGAATATACCATCCGTCAGCAGATCACAGAAAAGGAAAATGAGATTAATGCTTTATTGGGAAGATATCCGCAGCCGATTGTAAGACCAAAAGAAACATTTATGTCTACGATTCCGCAAACGGTGTACACAGGAATTCCTTCTCAATTATTATCAAATCGACCTGATATTAAACAAGCTGAATTAGAATTAAAGGCCGCTAAACTTGATGTGGAAGCAGCTAGAAAAGAATTTTATCCAACATTGGAAATTTCTGCCACATTAGGCTTGGAAGCATTTAAACCTTCTTATTTAGTAAAAATGCCGGAATCTATTGCTTATAATTTGGTAGGAGAATTGGCAGGTCCGCTGATTAATAAAAGTGCCATTAAAGCGAATTTTCAAACGGCAGATGCAAAGCAGATCGAGGCATTGTATGAATATGATAAAACCATTCTTAATGCTTATCTGGATGTAGCGAATTTAATGTCGAAAGTAAAAAACATCGATCAGTATTATCAGTTAAAATCTGATGAAAATAAAGCATTAGACCAATCGATCGATATTGCCAACCAATTGTTCCGAAATTCAAGAGCAGATTATCTGGAAGTTTTAATGAACCAAAGAGATGCTTTGGATGCTAAGATGGAATTGGTGGAAGCAAAAGAAAAACAACTAAGTACAGTTGTTGATATTTATAAAAGTTTAGGAGGAGGCTGGAAGTAGAGGAACTTTTAAATCGTTATTTTTTTTAAAGCGGGGTTCAGATCGTAATGGTCTGAACCCTTTTTTAAAAAAATTAATGTTTAAGAATAAATCTTGATGGTTATTAGTTTTTTATATTGAGAAGTAAAGTGTCTTCTTATCATTCATGTTAACAAAGGTTCAGATGGCTTAAGTCCGAACCCTTGTCCTGACATGAAAATGCTAAATGAGTTTAGCGGTTATTAGTTACTTTATTGAGAAGTGATTGGGTGTTATTTTGTTGTTCTCCAGTGGGTTCCGTTTTTTACTGGTGGGTCTTCTTCAGATTCATCAATATTAAATTTAGCGTTGGCTATACTATCTTTTTCTGATGTTTTATTTTGTATTGCCTTTCTTTCTAATAATTTTTCTTGTATAGAGAAATCATTTTCATCATCCTGTCTGCAAGATTGAATAAAAACAGCTAAAATTGTTATAATAAATAAAGAGATAAACTTTTTCATACATTTTCTGAGTTAAAGGTTATCCCGGCCAGGTTACTTGTTCTTTAGAATTCTACTTCGAATTTAAAGGCTTAAACCAAGCAAAAAAAGAACTTATGGTCTGGATTCAGAAATTAAGACGTCCTAATTCCAGAATTAAGACGTGTTTAAAATATTGATAATTAACAATTTGTATATTTTATCAAACAGTAATTAAATATTGTTAATAATTCTATCTTGTTTGATTAATATTCCTGAATTTTACGTATTTTTGAGTTAAATGTTTCCCTTATTTTATATAAACAGGTGATTAAAAAACTATTTTTAATAATATTTATAATAATTTTTAAACTTTCTTTTGGTCAGAAAGAAGTCTATAGCGAATATTATAAACTCAGAAAAAATTATGAAAAAATTGAAGAGGGAAATTCTAAAGCATTACCTTATATAAAACATTATATAAATAAAGCAAAATCAGAAAAAAACTACGAAAAATTAGTTCAGGGATACAAAGACGGTATATTTTATTCTAATACGAAAGAAGAAAAGTTAAAATATGCAGATAGTATGATTAATGCTGCCAAATTATCTCAGAATAAAGATCTTATAAGCGCTGCCTACATAGATAAAGGCGTTATTTATTACTATAATTATAAAAAATTTCAGCCTGCGCTTAATGAATATCTAAAAGCTTTTGAATACTCTAAAAACAGCGACAATAATTTCCTGAAATATCAAAACTTATATCACATCGGTGTTGTAAAAAGCTATCTTGGTTATTACGATGAAGCCTCTAAAATATTCAAAAACTGTATAGATTATTACAATTTGCAGATACAGTCGCCGTTACATCCTAATGAAATTTACAACAACAAAAAAGGATATCTCAACAGCCTGCATCAGTTAATTATTTGCTATCGTAATTTAAATAACCTTCCCAAGGCAGATTCATTAATAGAGAAGGGGCTTGCAGAAGTTTCCAACAATCCAGATTATGCACAGGAAAAAGGATATTTTCTCCTCAATAAAGGTATTTTAGAGTACAAAAAAGATCTTTATCAGGATGCTATTTATAATTTAAATCAATCCTTACTTCCAATTCAGAAAAGCGGAGATTTTGCGTGGCTCTCAGTCGATTATTTTTATATTGGTAAAACATTAATGAGCTTAAAAAATAATAATGAAGCCATTTCTAATTTCAAAAAAGTAGATTCCATTTTCCAAAAAAATCACTTCATTCTTCCGGAACTTAGGGAAAATTATGAATTCCTGATAAACCATTATAAAAAAGAAAAAGACCCTGCAAAACAGCTCTATTACACAAGTCAGCTTTTAAAGGCAGACAGCATTATTTCTAAAGATTTTATTTATCTTTCACCAAAAATCCATAAAGAATATGACACAAAAACACTTTTAGACGAGAAAAATAAACTTCAGAAAAAAAACTCTTGGGGAACCTTCATCATTGTTACTTTAATTTTCTTTGTTATTGCTCTTATTTTGCTTTTGGTTTTACGTTACAGAAAAGAGAAAAATATTCAGCAGAGATACAATGCTTTAGAAGAAAAGCTACGTGATCATCAAACAGAAATCAGACAAATAAAAGTTTCCGAAAAAAATACCACAGAAGAAAAGAAAACTTCTCTAGATGAAGCAATTGTCGAAGATTTGCTTAAAAAACTCAAAACATTTGAGGATAAAAACGGATTTACCCAAAAAGGACTTACAATTAATAAATTAGCCAGTCAATTAGGCACCAATTCCAAATATCTGTCACAGGTAATCAATGATTGTAAAGGTTCTAATTTCAATAAATACCTCAGTGAATTAAGAATCAATTATATCACAAAACTTCTTTTTGAAAACAAAGAATATCTGAAATACAATATAGAAACATTAGCAAAAGAATGCGGTATTGCTTCAAGACAAAACTTTTCAGATCTTTTCACAGAGATTAATAATATTCGCCCTACAGATTTTATTAGAAAAAGAAAACAAGAATTAGAAAATAAAGG
>DKLU01000296.1:311-7797 GCA_002455915.1 Chryseobacterium sp. UBA6632 | reverse complement strand
GTATTTATTATTCTTTCAACAAAATAAAAATAAAACAGGGACTAAAAAATAAAAGCACATTTCGATTTTCAATGTCCAAAGTGCTCCGTTTACAGCTCCATTTCCAAACACTCCGGGAAGGTTGGGTGCCATAAAATTCATAAATACAGAATTCCATAGAAAATATTTATGCGTTTGCGAGCTGCTGAAATATTCGGCAAAAGAAACGGTGCTTACCAGACTTAACAGTACAGTACAAAGAACCACCACCAGCCAGTAACCGGGAAGAATCCTTTTAAGCCTTTTCATGATGTATTTTTTCAAAGTGCTCGTTCTTTCGTAGCTGCGGGCAATCAAAAAACCACTTACGATGAAGAACGCAAAAACAGCGACTTCTACAGGGCTGTGTTTTAGAAATTCTAAATCTGCAGAAGCACTCAGATAGCCTAAATGACCAACAAAAACGATGAAAGCGAGGAGAACACGGATAAAATCAAAATTATTTTTCGCGATGTCTTGCATTTGTATATTTTTAACAAAAATAGTTTTTTATTTTGAAGTTTGTGTTAAGCCTACGTAAGCAAAGGTGTTTTGTGATGATTTACAGGATTAAATTTTTTTTCGGAGGTATAATTTTTTTGAATATCTTTGAAAATGTAAATTTCAGCAACGTTTTTTACAAAAAATGATTAAATAAAGTAAAAAAATTATAATTTTAAGGCCTGAAAAATTTGATATGAAGAAATTAGCATTACTATTTGCAGGAGTATCGTTATTAGCAATGAGCGGATGTAAAGACGATGTAACTGAGCAAGTGTTTCCATTGGTAGGGAAGTGGCAGCCGATAAAAGAGGTAAGAACAGTAGTGGAAACGGGAGAAGATCCTTATTCTGATACTATTGATTATACAGACTGTCAGAAATCTTCAAGATGGGATTTCTTCGAAGCAGGAAACGGAAAAAGAACGGACAGAGAAGAGGTAGGCGGAGCTTGTAGTGCAGTTGCAGATTATAATTTTTCATATACTTATGATAAGAGTTCTACACAATTTGAAATAAAATATCAGGGAATTGTAGAATCTGAAAAAGGTAAAGTTACGCGTTTGGATGCCAATACATTGAATCTTACGTTTGAAGATACGTCGGAACCAGGTGTGTATGAGTCTACAACCATTACGTATACAAGAATCCCGCAATAATTTTCAGCAAAGAATTAAATGCAAAATAAATATAAAGGTCTCATCTTCGGATGAGATTTTTTTTGTTGGTATCTTTATGATAATTAATTATAAATTCAATTTCCATTTCTTTTAAAATTATTAAATTTGTGAAAATTAGAATTAGATTTAATCATAAAATTAAATCTGATATCTAAAGTCTAACATCTAACATCTATTATATAAAGTGTTTTACGATCATCAGCAGATAGAAAAAAAGTGGCAGAAATACTGGGAAGACAACCAAACGTACAAGACTTCCAATAACACAGACAAACCGAAATTTTATGTTCTCGATATGTTTCCGTATCCTTCAGGGGCAGGGCTTCACGTAGGTCACCCGCTGGGATATATTGCTTCCGATATTTATGCGAGATATAAAAGACATCAAGGTTTTAATGTGCTCCACCCGGTTGGTTATGACAGTTTCGGACTTCCTGCTGAACAGTACGCTATTCAGACAGGGCAACATCCTGCGATTACGACTGAGCAAAACATTAATAGATACGAAGAGCAATTAAGAAAAATTGGTTTCTCTTTCGACTGGAGCAGAGAACTAAGAACTTCTGACGCTTCTTATTATAAATGGACCCAATGGATTTTCATTGAGTTGTTCCATTCATGGTATAATAAGGATACAGATAAAGCAGAATCTATTTCTACTTTAATTAAACATTTCGAAGAAAATGGAACGGAAGGTTTAAACGCCAATCAAAACGATGAATTACATTTCACGGCAGAAGAATGGAAATCTGCTTCTGAAATTGATAAAGAAGATATCCTTTTAAATTACCGTTTAGCGTACAGAGCAGAAACAACGGTAAACTGGTGTCCTGCTTTAGGAACCGTGTTGGCTAACGACGAAATAAAAGACGGAAAATCCGAAAGAGGAGGTTTCCCTGTTTTCCAAAAGAAAATGATGCAGTGGAGCATGAGAATTTCTGCTTACTCTGAAAGATTATTGCAAGGTCTGAAAACTTTAGACTGGCCACAACCGTTGAAAGATTCTCAGGAATACTGGATCGGAAAATCTCAGGGAGCACAAGTGAAATTTGATGTTGATGGTCATAACGAAATTGTTGAGGTTTTTACCACAAGACCTGACACGATCTTCGGAGCAACTTTCATGGTATTGGCTCCTGAAAATCCTTTAGTGGAAACCATTACAACAGCTGAACAAAAAGCTGAGGTAGAAAATTATATTGAAGAAACTTCTAAAAAATCTGAAAGAGACAGAATGTCTGACGTGAAAAACGTTTCAGGTGCTTTCACAGGAAGTTATGCGATCAACCCTTTCAGCAATGAAAAGATGCCGATCTATATTTCAGATTATGTGTTGATGGGGTACGGAACGGGTGCTGTAATGGCGGTTCCGGCACATGATGAGCGTGATCATAGATTTGCGAAGAAATTTAATTTAGAAATTAAAAAAGTAGTTGAGACGGACGAAGACGTTCAGGAAGCTTCTTTTGATTCTAAAACAAGTGTGTGTGTAAATTCTGATTTCTTAAACGGATTAAGTTATGATGAAGCGAAAGCTTTGGTAATTTCTGCGATTGAGAAAAAAGGAATTGGGCACGGAACGACAAACTACAGACAGCGTGATGCCATTTTCTCAAGACAAAGATATTGGGGCGAGCCGGTTCCTATCTATTATAAGGATGGAATGCCGTACACGTTACCAAATGCTGCATTGCCTTTGGAACTTCCTGAAGTTGAAAAATATTTGCCAACGGAAGACGGAGATCCGCCATTAGGAAATGCAAAAACTTTTGCTTGGGACGAAGCGAACCAAAAAGTTGTAGATACTCATTTAATCGACGAAAAAACTATTTTCCCGTTAGAATTATCTACAATGCCGGGTTGGGCAGGGAGTTCTTGGTATTTCCTAAGATATATGGATCCTAATGATCAGGAAGCTTTCGTTAAAAAAGAACTGGCAGATTATTGGGGACAAGTAGATTTATACATCGGTGGTAGCGAGCACGCAACCGGTCACTTATTGTATTCTCGTTTCTGGAATATGTTCTTAAAAGATAGAGAATTTATAACTCATGATGAGCCTTTCCAAAAGTTGATTAACCAAGGTATGATTTTGGGGATGAGTGCTTTTGTGTATAGAATTGATGGTACAAATCAATATGTATCTAAAAATTTAGCAAAAGATTATACAACTCAGGCAATCCATGTTGATGTATCTTTATTAAAAGGAACTTCTGATGAGTTGGATACTGAAGCGTTCAAAGCTTGGAGACCAGATTATGCAGATGCTGAATTTATTTTAGAAGACGGAAAGTATATCACAGGTCGTGAAGTAGAAAAAATGTCTAAGTCTAAATACAATGTGGTAAATCCTGATGATATCTGTAACGAATACGGAGCAGACGGTTTAAGATTGTATGAAATGTTCTTAGGTCCGTTGGAGCAATCTAAACCTTGGAACACGCAAGGTCTTAGCGGAGTGTATGGTTTCCTTAAAAAATTCTGGAATCTGTATTTCAATGGAGAAACTTTTGAAGTTTCAGACGAAGAGCCTACAAAAGCGGAATATAAAGTTTTGCATACATTAATAAAGAAGGTAGTTTATGATATCGAAAACTTCTCTTTCAATACGTCTGTATCTTCATTTATGATCGCTGTAAATGAATTGCAAAAAATAAAATGTAACAAACGCAATATTTTAGAACCTCTTGCCGTTATCATTTCTCCTTATGCGCCGCACATTTGTGAAGAGCTTTGGAGTTTATTGGGGAATAAAGAATCTATCGAATTCGAAAAATTCCCTGTGTTGAACGAGGATTACCTTGTGGAAGATGAAATTGAATATCCGGTGAGTGTAAATGGTAAAATGAAGTTCAAAATTTCACTTTCCGCTCAACTTTCGGCGAAGGAGGTGGAAGATTTGGTGATTCAAAGCGAAAAAATCCAGCAGATTTTGGAAGGAAAAACTCCGAAAAAAATCATTGTGGTGCATCACCGAATTGTGAATATAGTAATTTAAAAAAAAATTAACATTGGGAAATTAAAAAAAATGAAGGGTGAAATTTTTTAATTTTTTAACGTAAATGTTAAAATTGAGAAAAATTTCTAATTTTTTGAAAAATAATTATAATATCGAAATCGTATTAAAATTTCTTTATCAAAAAAAACTAAAATGTTTATTTAAGACTCTTGCATTTTAATTAATTTTGCCTTTAATTTACACCCTGTAAAATTTTAAAACAATATAATTTAGTTAAATATGGAAATGAATGTTTCAAAAAATGATGAGCAAGTAGTTGCTAGAAAAGCAGGAGGTCTTAATCCAGCTGTTATTATTCCTATTCTATTTTTAATAGGAGTTGCTATTTATTTATTCGTTCTTGGTAACCCAGGAAATTTCAAAGATGCAGAAAAACTAGGCGGTGGTTCTGTTGCTTTCTCAAGTGTTGAAGGAAAAGACATTCACCCAGAGTCGTTTTTAGGTATTATTTACAAAGGAGGGGTTATCGTACCTATCTTGATTACTTTCATGATTACTGTAATCGTTTTCTCTTTTGAAAGATATTTCGTTCTTGGTAAAGCTGCAGGAAAAGGAAACCTAGACAACTTCGTAGTACAAGTAAGAAGCTTGTTGAACAACAACAAAATCGACGAAGCTTTAGAAGAGTGCGACAGACAACAAGGTTCTGTAGGTAATGTAGTGAAAGAAGGTCTTACTACTTACAAAGCGCTTTCTCACGATACTACTTTAAATAAAGAGCAAAAAATGGTAGCGCTTAACAAAGCTATCGAAGAAGCTACAACTCTTGAAATGCCAATGCTAGAGAAAAACATGATGATTCTTTCTACATTAGGTACTGTTGCAACATTAGTAGCACTATTAGGAACGGTAATCGGGATGATTAAAGCATTCTTCGCGTTAGGTTCTGGAGGTGGTACTCCTGATGCTGCTGCACTTTCTACTGGTATCTCTGAGGCTTTGATTAACACGGCATTAGGTATTGGTACTTCAGCTATCGCTATCATCCTTTATAACTTCTTTACTTCTAAAATCGACGGATTAACTTATAAGATCGACGAGATCGCAATGAGCATCCAGCAGTCTTTCGCTGAATTCAACTAAGAATTTTAGCAAGGAATTTGTATAAGTAAAAAGAAGTTTAATTAAAAATCATTAATAATAATGGCGAGAGTCAAACCAAAAAGACATGGAGTAGTGACGGATATGACGGCAATGTGTGACGTTGCGTTCCTACTACTTACGTTCTTTATCTTGACCACTCAGTTTAAAAAACCTGACGTGGAGCAGATTAAACCGCCATCTTCAATATCAGAGAAGTTACTTCCTGATGCAAGTTTGATGACCATCAACGCTACGCCGGACGGAAAATTTTATTTCCAGCCAGTAGAAAATGCATCTGAGAGAATTCAGCTTTTAGACAATATGGGTAAAAAGTATGGTATTACTTTTGACAATAACGAAAAAGCTTCATTCCAGAAAGTACAAGCGATCGGCGTTCCTATGAACCAGCTGAAAAGCTATCTTGATTTGTCAGATGAAGAGCAGAAAAATTTTAAGAGTCCTACAGGGATTCCTATGGATAGTACAAATAAGCAGTTAGTAGACTGGGTACAACAGAGTTTAAGCGTAAATCCTGATTACAAATTAGCAATCAAGGGTGACGTTACTACTGAGTATCCGAAAGTTAAAAGCCTATTTGAGGGTTTAAGAGATATCGATTTTCTTAAATTTTGGTTGATTACATCACAAGAAGGTAAACCTTAATATCATTTAGAAATGGCAGAAGTACAAGTACAGGAAAAAGGCGGGAAAGGCGGCAAGGTTCGATCCAAGAAGCAGAATACCCGCGTAGATATGACTCCGATGGTGGACTTAGGGTTTCTTTTGATTACCTTCTTTATGTTTACAACCACATTCTCTAAACCGAATGTAATGGATTTGGGTCTTCCGGCAAAACCGAAAGATGAAAAACAAAAACCACCTCCAACAGAAATTAAACTTTCTAACTCGATCTCTTTATTATTAGGTAAAGACAACAGAATTTTCTGGCACCAACAAGATAATACATCTTTAACAGATCAGAACCTGAACGAAACTAACTTCGACAGAGAAGGGATTAGAAAAGTAATTGAGCAGGCAAAAGCAAACGCGGCTGATAAAACTAAGTTTACTGTTATTATCAAACCGACTGACGATGCTGTATATAAAAACTTTGTGGATATTCTTGACGAAATGGCAATTACAAAGAGCGAACAGTACGGGGTTACCGACTTGAAGCCTTGGGAAAAAGCTATTTACGATAAGAAAGTTGGTAATTCAGGAGCTCCGGCTGCTGCACCAGCTGCAAAGTAATTTAACCATAAAATTGTATATCTATGGCAGATGAAAATGTATACAATTCTAATCTAACTTTAGATGAGATTGTATTTGAAAATAGAAACAAGGAGTATGGTGCATACGATCTTAGACATCAGTATCCAAGATTACTGACAAAATCTTTTATCGTTGGAACAGCATTATTCCTAATTGCGGCTTTGTCTCCGTTCATTTATCTTACGATTAAGAGACTTACTGAACCACCTAAGCAAGAAGTGAAGGCAGATTTAGTAGAAATTCTTCAGGAAGATAAAATTATTGAGCAGCCAAAAGAAGAAGAACCACCTCCACCACCTCCACCTCCAAAAGAGGAAGAAAAAATTGAGGTTATTCAGAACGTGGTTCCTGAGCCTGTGAAAGCTCCAAAAATTGAGACTCCACCACCACCAATTTCTAAGCAATTAGAAACCACAACTGGTTTGGTAGCTCAGGAAGGTGTAAAAGCTCCGGCTTATACGCCACCACCGCCACCACCATCTACAGGTACTAAAGCTTCAACAGCTGAAGTTAAACCTCAGGTGAGTGATACTCAGGTATATACGGAGGTAGAGCAAACTGCGGAATTCCCAGGAGGTATTAACTCTTTCAGAAAGAAAGTAGGTGATAACTTCGACGGATCTGCGATGAATGGTGACGAGGGTACGGTAAAAACAGAAATCACTTTCGTAGTAGAAAGAGATGGAAGTATTACTGATGTGAAGGCTAGCGGAGGAAACTCTGACTTCAACTCAGAAGCTATCAGAACTATTAAGTCTATTAAAAATAAATGGACTCCTGCAAAAATCAATGGTCAATCTGTTCGTTACCGATTCAGATTACCTTTAACGATGAATTTTGAAGGATAATTTATCTTTAAATAATAATTAAAAAAGAGAAGCTTATGCTTCTCTTTTTATTTTTTTTGGTATTTT
>DKLU01000296.1:0-233 GCA_002455915.1 Chryseobacterium sp. UBA6632 | reverse complement strand
TTTATTTTTTTTGGTATTTTTGTTACATGATGTTCAATTGGTTATCCCTTGTTACGGGATTATTTTATATCGTTTTAGGAATTGTAGTTATTATTTATAAATTCTTTTTTACAATTCTAGAACCTGCAGTAGCCTATGGATTAGGCGCACTTCTAATACTTTACGGAGTATTCAGAATCTATAGAGCTATTTCAAAAATTAAAAATTCTAGTGATGAAAAATAGTGTTAAACT
>DKLU01000223.1 GCA_002455915.1 Chryseobacterium sp. UBA6632 | reverse complement strand
TTCCGATCTGGGCGGCTTCGCCGCCCGAAACTCAAAACGAAAAGCCTATTAATTCACTTGGTAAGAAAAATTCAAAGTTCATAATAAAATAAACATCAATAATAAGAAATATGTTTACAAAAGTCTTATTTTTATAAGGCATTTTCTGTTGTCAATACCTAATTTTGCACTATGAACTATTCTGCGGAGCTCAAAAAATTCGTAACCAGCCAATATGTATATTCTGCGATCAGAATTACACTGGCCACTGTTCTGCCATGTTTAGTTCTCGCCCACTTCGGAATTCTAAAAGAATACTTTCTTTTTCCGTTGGGAACCAGCTTTGTAGCACTAACCGACCAGCCTGGACCATTTATCCGAAGAAGAAATTCATTAACGTTTGCGATTTTCTGCTTCGTTTTGGTGGCGCTTGTAGCCAGTTTAGTCATGCACCTCAAAATTTTAGTCTTTGCTGAAATCGTAGTTTTCGGACTCTTTTTTTCATTGATTGGAGTTTACGGACAAAGATTAGCCGCTGTTGGTTCACTTTCTTTGGTCGTACTCGCGATCTTTATTGATGGACATTTAACAGGTGACAATATCCTCAAAAGCTTATTAATCTTTGCTTCGGGATGTTTTTGGTTTTTATTGATTTTTTTAATCGTTTCCACCATTCAGCCTTACAAATTGGCAAGCCAGATGATTGGAGAAAACTATCTTCAACTGGCAGAATTTTTAAAAATCAAAGCCAATTATTATCAGAAAAATCCAGATTTTGCAAAACTGACAACACAGGTTATTGCCAAACAGATCGAGATTAAAAATCTTCAGGAAGAAACTAGAGAAACGGTTTTTAAAACAAGGGTGATCGTCAACGAATCTACTACTACAAGCCGTTTGCTGATGTTGATGTTATTGAATTCCATGGATCTTCATGAAAAACTGATGACCTCTGAAAGTGACTATGACAAACTTCAGAAAAGCTTTGAAAACAGCATGATTTTGGTGAATATTCATGATTACCTGAATCTTTTGGCTGAAGAAATTACCAACATCGGAATTTCTTTACAAATCGGTACTCGCGCTAAGCCTATGTTTAATTTGGAGACTGAATTAAAAAGTTTAAATCATGTTTATTTTGAACTAAGGAATCAACAGATTTCTCCCGATAATTTCGAGCATTTCATGGTGTTGCGCCAAATTTTAGTTCGCATCAACGAAATTACAAAGGAAATCAACGAGATTTATAAAGTGTTTTCTCAAAATGTAAAACTGGCGAAGAGTCTTTCTACTGGATTGGATTTGAGAAAATTTATGCCGAGTGAGCAGAAGATCAATGCGAAAGTTTTAAAAGATAATATTTCACTTTCCTCATCCCATTTTCGCCATGCTTTGAGAATTACGATTGCTTTATTGATCGGTTATTCATTCTCTATGTTTGATTTTTTAGGCATCGGTCATACTTATTGGATTTTAATTACTGTTATCGCCATCCTAAAACCCGCCTACTCCATTACCAAACAAAGAAATCTTCTGCGTTTGTACGGAACGATTGCCGGAGCCACGATTGCGTATGGAATTCTGCATTTCATTCACATCAATCAGGTATTGTTTACCATTTTGCTGTTGAGCATGATTATGTGTTTCAGCTTTTTGAAAGGCAGATATTTCTGGGCTGTTTTGTTTATGACTATTTATATTTTTCTGAGTTTTAATTTTTTAAGTCCTGGACATGTAGATATTATTTTCAGAGACAGAATTGTAGATACCATTATTGCCGGTTTGATCGCTTCTTTAGTTTCCTATTTGGTTTTGCCGGTTTGGGAGCATACACAGAATTTAGATTTAATGAAAAAATCAGCGGAATGTAATTTAATTTATTTCCAATGTGTGATTTCTAAATTTTTGGATGACAGCTTTGATATTGAAGATTATAAAGTAAAACGTAAGAACGCCATCATCGCTTTAGCCAATCTTTCCGATAATTTTCAGCGAATGATTTCTGAGCCTAAAAATCAGCAGAAAAAACTAGAAGTTGTTCACCAATTTGTTGCAACTTCTCACCTGATTACGGCGTATACTGCTTCTCTTTCACAATATGTAAAGGATGATGAAAAATATCCTGAAATAGACGCAGAAGGATGGAGCAAGAAAATTGAAGCTGAAATGTTACAGATTTCTAATTTGTTGAATGGAAATAAAATCAGCGAATCTTTGAAAATGGAAAGTAGAATTGAACCCGAAGATTCTTCTTTTGACGATCTAATTTTAAAGCGAAAAACCGAGCTTGCCGATCACGAATCCAGAAATCAAAGAGATCCTAATAAAATCTCTCGTTTAACGGAGCTTAAAAACATCCACGATGTGTTGGAACTGATCTTCGATGTGGCCAAAGAACAGCGAAAAGTGATTGAAAAATACAGAAGTGAATCTCACGAAAAGTCTGAAACGACAGAAGCTATTCCTCAACAATCGTAAAGCAATAGTCGTCGAAGAACTCTACTCTAGCCTTTAACTCATCGGAAATATGCTCGTCGTAAACCCTGCATTTAATGTGATGAAGATATTTTAGTTCAAAAGGCTGAACATCATAATGTTTTTTCAGCGACCAATGTTTGGAATGGTGAATTTTATACATACTTTCCTTCACGCTCCAAATAATGGTATAAAACGTCACTTCATTATCAAAAGGGATAAATCCGCGCTCGTTTTCGTAAGTAAATTTGTCGATTACCCTTAAAATTTTAGGATTAAATTTTTCAATATCAATCCCTATTTTATTCTTAGAAATAGCAATCGCCGCAAACGGAAAAGAATGCGTAATGGAGATTTCGGCATCTTTTGGAGATAAAAAAGGCTCTCTTTCTTTATACAATATTTTGGAATTTGGCTTTAAACCTTTCAAAAGTTTACGAACCATCAATACTTCCAATAGCTTTTTCGGATGATAATCTTTTACTTTTTCAGCATTTTCAGGCTCTAAAAGTTCATCAATATTCAATTCTTCGGTTTCATCGTATTTCCAAACAAGAATTGTAGCGTTGTCATCAGAAAAATCGCGGTAAAGAGGCATGGGTTTGTTTATTGGACAAAATTAGTGAAAAATTTTGGGTTGGAAGTTGGAAGCTGGATGATGGAAGTTTTACTACTGACTGTTTTTATTTTTTTGCTTCTTTTTTAAACGCAAAGGTTTTCACGCATAGTTTGTCATGCTGAAAGCATCTAGGCAATACATAAACGTACAATGTTGAGATGCTTTCAGCATGACAAATCGACCACAAAAAAATTCATTATACACTTAAAAATAACCAATTATAATATTGAAATTCACTTTTCACATGAAATTTACTTAATGATAAAATCACTTTGATATTGAAAATTTAACCCTCTGTCACCACCGCATCACGTTCTCCATCCTCTTTTTTTCCTTCCTCAATCATTTCCTCGGCCTCCGCTTTTTCCTCCTGCGTGGCATGATCTATTCGCTCTTCCTGTTCATCATTTTGATGATCAATGAAAAATTCACAATAAACCGGAAGGTGATCTGAACCAAAATTTTCAAGCGTTTTTAAATCTTTAATGAAAATATGCTCACTGTGGAACATCAAATCAATAGGAAACCTTAGAAAACGGTATCTTGCATGAAAAGTGGAAACAAAAGAATGCCCGATTCTAGGATCAATCAAATGACTTGTTTTTCTGAATAACACCGAGGATTTCGACCAGGCAACATTATTAAAATCTCCCACTACAATTACAGGTTCTTTAATTTCCCGGACACGTTTTGCGGTGCTTAAGAGATCACCATCTCTTTCCTTTGATGTTTCTTCTTCGGTTGGACTTGGCGGCGGCGGATGTATTCCAAAAAATACAAATTGGAAGCCGTCTTTTGTTTGCAAATGTGCTTCAATAGTCGGAATATCATCAGCAACAAAATAATGAGTCTGCGAATCTTTAACCTCAATTTTAGAATAAAAATGCATTCCGTAGGTATTTTCCAATGTTACTTTATGCTGAAAAGGATAGTCTTTCTCAAGGGGACGAAGTGCATTTTCCCATTCACCATTGCTTTCCATCGTTAAGAAAATATCGGGTTGGTATTTTTCTATCAGCTGAATAAATCGATCATATTCTTTATTGAACTGATAAACATTCGCCGAAATAAAATGTAATTTATCCGAAGAATTACTTTTCTGAGCATGTTTTTTTACAGGATAAAGTGGTGTGTATTTCACCAAAGTAACAGCGTGATGAATAAACATGATGATTAATAATCCTTGATAATACCAAATATCATCTGAAGAGCCTACGATAAAGCCTAAGATAAGCGTGAAAAGAATAAAATACGTGATCTGTATTTTTCCAAATTCAGGAACACGAAATATCCAGTGGGTATTTTGAATTTTCGGAAGTATGGTTAAAATTAGTAATAGTACAATCAGAATCAGGTAGGCTGTCCACATATATATTGAAATAAGAGGATAAATTTAACTTATTTTTATTGTTTTTCAAATGAAGTCGTTTTTAAACTTTGTTAATGTATTTTCTAATGAACGGTTATTTTGCTTATTTTTATTTAATTAGTTAAAAAGATTATCATGAACAAATTATTCGCAATTACCTTACTTTTAAATATTTTCTGTTTCGGGCAAAGCGATCAACACAAAGAGGTTGAAAAGCCCATTCGTCAATTGTTTTTAGGAATGAAAACCGCAAATCCTGAACTATTAAAAACAATATTTGCCGAAAATGCTATTTTCCAAACCATTATCAAAGATGGAATTGTAAAAACGGATAAAGTGGAAGATTTTATTACATCTATTTTAAAGTCTTCAAAAGATGATCTGGATGAAAGAATTTCCATAGAAGCAATTCATGTAGATGGTCTTCTGGCAAGCGTTTTTACACCATATTCTTTTTATTATAAAGGGAAATTTTCACATTGCGGAGCGAATAGTTTTCAGCTGATAAAGCAAAACGGAGAATGGAAAATTCAATATTTAATCGATACGCGGAGAAAAGAAAATTGTAAGGAAAATTAAACCGAAAGGTGTTTTTACTTTGCATAAATTTTTGGAAAATCGATCGTCCATTTTTGTTCGGTGGAATTCCATAATAAATAAGGACCGTCGAATCCTTCAACATAAGTCAGCTCAAAATTGCCCTGATGATCGGTTAGGTAATATAAATAAGAACTGGAATCTTTCAATGGAAAACCTAATTTCTTTAATGTTTCCCAATCACCATTTTCAGGAAGTTTTCCATTTGTTTTTTGATATGTTTTAATATTTTGAATGATTTTATTTCCGAATTCTATGTCGGATTTTCTTGTAATTTCAAAAGGTAGATTCCAATAAATGGTAATTGAAATAATGATGAGAAGTATTAGCGATATTATGATTATGAGTGCCTTTTTCATGGATTAAATTTTATTTCAACAATTCTATTTCAATATATTTAAAATGATTATTTCTTACACCATTTGTAGCATCAAATATAATTACTGATCTTCCTTTGTATATTTCTTCAAGTATAATATTGCAACAAAATTCAATTCCTTGTAAATCTTGTCCTGCAAAATCAACAATTATATTTTGAAATTTAGATAAAACAGAATAAAGACTTAGCAATTTTCTCGGATTTCCGTGAAGCATACTAACTTTTGTTTTTTTATTTATCCAATCTATTTCATAGATTTTTTCTGAATATGAATTACTAAGATTAGCATTCTTTTTTAGATATTCTCCCACTGTAATGGGGAAAAATATTCTTCTAAATTCAGGCTCCCGAATATAATCTACAAATGTAAATGGTTGATTAATCACAGTGTTTTCATATTTAATTTTACCATTGAAAATATCTTTTAAAAACATTTCAATATTAAAACTCTGTTCATCATTAATAAGTTTAATAACAATTGCTTCACCTTTATTCACTTCGAAAGGTGGAATATAAAAATATTCTGTTTTTATGCCGTTACTTTTAATAATTATATCGCTCAATTTTAAATCTTATTTAAAAATCTTCTTAATCACATTTCCAATTTCCATAAAATCATCATGATTTCCTACCGAACGCCTTTCCGAATTATCTTTATCAAAATCTGAGAAAGGATAGATCAAAAGATAATTATTATCATGTAATTTTCTGTTTAAAAGCTCAGGAATCAGTCGCATTTGAGGAATAAAAGATTTCATTCCTTTTTTTGCCATAAAAAGGATGAGCGCTTCATCTTCTTTTAATTCAGAAGCTGTTTTTTCACCATCTCTCCAAGTTTTCATAATGATAAATTCGGCTTCTATATTGGCTTTTTTAATGATTCTCTGTAAGATACTCAGAATATTTTCAGGGGTATAAAAAACAATCGTTGCTCCAGAATTTCGGGCAATATTCCAGACTCTTAACAAAGCATGGAAAAATCCTGCTTCTTTGTGAGCATTTTCAGGAATCATCACCGCATATTTCTTAATCGTAGAAAGTGGCTGTGCGGCGTGGTAAACTAATACATTGGCATTGTCATTCTGAAGATAACCATTGTAAAGATTATAAACGAAAGCGGGTGAGAAGCCTTTTTCATCTTCTAAGCCAATGATGAGGTCGGTAATATTTTGTTCTTTAATAACGTTGTTGATGCCGTTTACAACATCATTGTCATATCTTTTTATCGCCTGAATTTTAACATCTGCAGCGGCAGCTGAATCCGTGGCTTTATGTAAAAGTTTTTCTGCATTTTTTACGGAAGATTCATTTTTATCTTCATTAATGACATTCAATGCGGTAAGATTTTCGGTATTAGAATGTGCTTTTATCAAAATTCCCAAGTTAACCATTCTTTCAACTGTTTCCTCGTGATTGATCGCTAGCAGAATGTTTTCTTCTTCATGATTATCTCCTGAAACGGTATCTTCATTATCGCTTTCCGCAATTTTTTGCGCGCTCGACATGGAAATAAATGAGGAAATGGTACAGGAAACTAATATTAAAAGGATACTTCCATTTAAGACATGTTCATTTAAAAGTCGAACTGGCTCTCCGGTTTCAGTTTCAGAAAGAATAATATTATAGCCTACCATTACGGAAGCTAATGTTGCCGCAGCAGAAGCAGAGCTCAATCCAAAAATAAGTTTTCCTTCTTCCTTGGTAAGTCTGAATGTTTTTTGTGTAGCTACCGCCGAAAAATATTTACCGCCAATAGAAGCGACGAGCATTACCCCAGCCACTGCGATGGTTTCCCAACTTTTGAAAAATACGCTGAAATCGATCAACATTCCGACACTTATTAGGAAGAATGGAATAAAAATAGCGTTTCCAACGAATTCTACACGATTCATTAATGAAGAAGTATGCGGAATCAATCTATTCAAAGCTAATCCTGCGAAGAAAGCACCGATGATGGCTTCAACTCCGGCTAATTCCGCCAAAAGTGCAGCCAAATAAATCATCACTAAAACGAAGATATATTGTGATATTTTATCGTCTACTTTTTTGAAAAACCATCGTCCTATAATCGGAAATATGACAAGTACAATCAATGCGAAAACAATAAATGATACGGATAATTTAACCCAAAATTCTGTCCCGACCTCGCCTTGTGACATTCCTACGATGACCGCGAGCACCAGAAGGGCAAGGATATCTGTAATCATGGTTCCTCCAACGGTAATGTTTACGGACAGATTTTTAGAAATTCCCAATTTACTGACTAGAGGATAGGCAATTAAAGTGTGAGACGAAAACAAACTGGCGAAAAGAACCGATGTTAGTACAGAAAAATGTAAAATATAATAACCGCCCAAATAACCTAAAACAAAGGGTACTGCAAATGTATAGATACCAAAGGTAAGACTTTTCCATTTGTTTTTCTTGAAATCTCCCATATCAATTTCCAGACCGGCGAGGAACATAATGTAGAGAAGTCCCGTAGTTCCTGTGACCACAATGCTGCTGTCACGTGCCAAAACATTGAATCCGTTCGGACCAATTACGGCTCCAGCTATGATTAATCCCAACAGATGCGGAACTTTTATCTTATTTAAAAGAAGGGGTGCCGCCAAAATGATAATCAACACCAATAGAAATTTCAGTACCGGATCTTCAATAGGAAGACTCAGGTTGTGTATGCTCAGCAAAATCATAAGTGTTTTTTTATTTGGTGGAACGTATTAATTCAACAGAAAATTTAGCCATGCAATTGTCTACTGCAATGGTTCTCGTTCCTCGGATCTTAGTATCGGAGATATCATTAAGCAAAACATTCATTTCCACTTTTTTCTTTGCGGTGGAATCTGTTTTAAAATTCAGCTTAATCTCGTTATTTTCAAATTTTCCTGAATAAAGCCTTACGAGATTGTTATTGTTAATGATTTTGGTCACCAGTTGGGTTGAATCATTATCAAATTCCCAAATATCCGTACGTTGGTCACCTACTACATAGTCACTACAGTTAGATTCTGTACAGATTACTTTACCACTCCAGCTTCCTGAAATTTCTGCAGGCCATTTTACAACCTTCATCGAATCTTTTTTAGAAAAAATACTGTCTTTCATTTTTAAAAGAGCCTGATATTGAGATTCCTTTTTAGCAAACAGTTTTTCTTTTTCGAGTAATTGTTGTTCCCGTAAAGCCAGATTATTTTCTTTTTCCTTATCGGTACAGCTGATTAACAAAAGTAAGCAAGCGCAAAAAGTGAGTAGTGTTTTTTTTAGCATATTGTAAATCTTGGTGTAAACAATATAGGAAAATTTAAGGGAAATAGAAAATTGAATATGCATCAACAAATTCTAAATATTATTCAATTCTCTGTTTTTTAAACATTTCCCGATTATAATTAATCACAAAAACACCTGCGATAATTAAAATGGCTGCAACGATAAATTTAGCAGAAATTTTTTCATCTAAAATCAACCAACTTAAAAATATTGAAATAATCGTGTTAATATACGCTAAAATAGAAACCTGAACGGGAGAAACTTTCGTTAATGCATAATGGTAACAGAAGAATGCCGCGACAGATCCAAAAAGTGAAAGATAAATCATTGCAGAAATACTTTTAAAAGTCCAATTTTCAAAATTATAATTGTCTAGTAAAGTTAAAGCAAATATGATCTGAAGAATTCCTGCAAAAGCAAACTGATAAAAGAGATTTAACGAAATATTACTGCTTTGGATATTCAGTTTTTTGGTGAAAATAGTTCCCGAAGCCCAACCTAAAATAGCGATGAATAAAAGAAATATTCCGAATCTATAATCCGGATTAGCCAGATCTTTGATTCCATCCCAAAATATGAAAAGAATCCCGCTGAAACACATTAAAATACCAATCAATGCTCGGAATGTGAATTTTTGCAAACCAAGCGCAACGCTTCCTAAAAATACCAAAATAGGTGAGGTGGCGCTTATTAATGAGGTTAAACTACTCGTTAATGTTTCCTCGGCAACCGTTGTTAATCCGTTAGCAATAACCAACATCAATAAAGAAAAAATAAGTTGATATTTCAAATTTTTCCAGCCAATCCATTTAAATTGTTTTCTGTAAACCAAGATGATAAACATAATAATGGCCGCCAAAAACTGACGAATTCCTGCCACAAACCAAGCCGGAATGGTTTCTACCGCAACACGGATCGAAAGGAAAGTGGTTCCCCAAACAATGGCAACCGTGAGAATGGCGAAAGTGAGTTTATAATTTTTCAAAATTCAAATGATGTGTACAATTAACAAAAATATTGAGTTAAAGACAATATCAACGGATACAGTTCCTGAACTTCTTTAGGTAACAGAACAAGTTTTGCGCCTTTTTGCATTTAACCTTATTAATTTTTTATCTTTGAACATCTAATAAAAATTGAAGAATGGTAGGAATTATTATGGGAAGTCAAAGCGACTTACCGATCATGGAACAGGCTGCGAATTTTTTGAAATCTCTGGATATTCCTTATGAATTGACGGTAGTTTCAGCGCACAGAACGCCGGAAAGAATGTTTGATTATGCTAAAACAGCCAAAGAAAGAGGTCTAAAAGTAATCGTTGCCGGAGCTGGCGGCGCGGCACATCTTCCGGGAATGGTGGCGAGCTGTACGACATTGCCTGTGATTGGTGTTCCGATTTTATCCAGTAATTCAATTGATGGATGGGATTCTGTTTTATCAATTCTCCAAATGCCGGGTGGAATTCCTGTGGCAACGGTTGCTTTGAACGGTGCTTTGAATGCCGGAATTTTAGCTGCAAAAATTATAGGAAGCGCAGATGCTCTTGTCGCTGAAAATCTTGAGAAATATCAGGAGTCTTTGAAGGATAAAGTGCTGGGAACGGTAGATGATATTAAAGCGAAGCATCCGAACCATTTCGATAAATAATTTGAAATTTTTAGTTCAAAATAAAAGCCTCACCGGAAAGGAAAAGTGAGGCTTTGTTGTTTTTATTTTTTAATGAATTTGAAGCTATGAATTTTATCTTTTGAAACAATTTGTAGAATATAATTTCCCGTTGTAAGAAGTTCTACATTAATGAAATTTCTGTCTAAAACGTCTTTATCAACTATTCTTCCGCTCATATCTGTGATGAGATAGTTTTTTGCATTTTGAATATTTTTAATGAAAATAATATCTTTTGCAGGATTCGGATAGATAGAAGGTAAATCGTGAAGATGATATTCAGAAGTCGACAATCTCTCACATGGTATCGCAGTATCACCACTGAAAATCCAACCTTTTGTATTTAAAAGTGTATTTCTGGAGGTAATTGTTGTTGCATCCTGAGAATATTTGAGCGTGTTGTTGATTCCTAAATTGATATTATTGGCGGTAGTAGGATTATTTGCCCATCCATAAAGAGTAGAGCTGTAATTTCCGCAATCCAGACCTGTATTTCTTATCATTCCGATGGCAGACATTAAAACACTCAGCTTCCAATCTTTTAAAGTGTGGTTAAAACTTGATGCTTCGCCAAACATTGTATTCATTTCGGTTACTTTACTTACGTCCCACATATCCAACGGTTGATCGAAACTTGATACAAGATGAAACATATGCCCCATATCTGTCACTTTAGAAGTGTCCCAGGTATTCAAAGGCTGATTAAAGTTCGGAATGAAATGAAACATGAATCCCATATTCGTTACTTTCGATGTATTCCAGTTGTCTAAAGGCTGATTAAAGATTTCTGCTTCGGCAAAAGTATATCCCATATTCGTAACGTTGGAGGTATCCCAGCCATTCAGATTTTGATTGAATAATTTTCTTTTGAAAAACATATAGCTGATATCTGTCGCAGAAGACATATTCCATAAGCCAACAGGAGCATCAAAAGCCTCTACATTTTGTAGAAAAGAAGGAGGTGTAGTGCGCCCAAACATATATTTGAAATTTTCGACATTCGAGGTATTCCAGTTTGCAAAAGCTGGATTACTGTTGAGTTTGAAAGTATTATAAAACATTAAAGAAGCATCGGTAACTTTACTTAGATCCGGAGTATCTGTGGCCGTTATTTCCAATAATCCGCACTGTGAAAAAGCACTTTTCATAGATTGCCATTGGGTATTTCCCCATTGTTCTATTTCAACAATTTTGTTTGAACTTCCCAAGGCTTTCATGGTTACCACATCAAAATAAGCGATTGTAGAAATCGCGTCTTCTGAAAATTTTATTTGTTTGAAAGAACCGTTTCCATTACTTACTTTTACTCTGTAAATGGCATCAGCAGAGTTTGGATTTAGTGAAGTACCAAAATCGATCAAAACATTCATCGTTGAGGTAACATTCGTCATTGTTCCGTTGTGTTGCGGATAGCCTATTTCTTCCCAGCTTATGGTATAGTTTTGTCCTATTCCCGGGAACCATATTTGGTTTTCTGCTGCCGGAGTGAATTGTGGAACTACTGGCATCAATTGTGTGACAAGATTCGGTTTCCAAATCGTTATAAATTCATTTTGAGCTTTAAAAACTTGCAGAAATGATAACAAAATGATGAATATTGAAACTTTTTTTATCATAATTATTAGTTTGTGATTTATTTTTTGATGAATTTAAAAGTATATGTTTTGTCTTTTGAAATAATTTGAAGAATATAATTCCCGGCAACCAAAGATTCAACATGAATTAAATTGTCATTCAGATAATCCTTTGAAATAATTCTTCCACTTGTATCTGTGATAATATATGTTTTCACGTCTGCGGCATTTTTAATGTAAATAATATCTTTTACGGGATTAGGATAAATACTTGGATTATTATGATTCAAATTTGATTCTTTAATCGCTAAAACAGATTCGCAATTGCCATTATAAGTGTCTCCCGTAATTATCCAACCTTTATTATTGATGAGATAATTTCTGGCAGATACGGCAGCAGCATGAGAGTAGATCATCGGTGAAATGTAGCCCAGATTAATATTATTTGGTGTAGCCGGATTCATGCGCCATCCAAATAGTGTACTGTCATAATTCTGGCAATTGAGTCCCGAATTATTAAATATTCCAGTGGCAGAAAGTATGCTGCTGAGGTTCCAGCCTCCTAAGTTTTGATTAAAGTTGGTGGCACCGTAAAACATGTTATTCATTGCAGTTACACTTGCCGTATTCCATTTGCTGATATCTTGGTTAAAAAGCGCAGCACCTTGAAACATACTCGTCATATAAAGTACTTTTGAAGTATTCCAGTTGCTTATATTTTGGTTGAAAACTTTAGCATTTAAGAACATATTGTTCATTTCCATAACTTCGGAAGTATTCCAGTTTGCCATATTTTGATTGTAAACCCATGCGTCTGTAAACATAAACTCCATATCTTTTACTTTAGAAACATCCCAATTACCAATGGGCTGATTGAATTGTCTGGCATTATGAAACATTGCCGTCATTTCCGTTACTTTAGACGTATTCCATTCTCCGATAGGTTGATTAAATTTTTGCGCCATGAGAAACATAACGGCCATACTAATTACATTACTTGTATCCCAGCTTCCAATAGGTTGATTAAAATTGACGCATCCATTAAATATTCCTGTAAGACTCGTAATAGAAGTTGTTTTCCATTGATTAATGGAAGTATTTCCTATTAATGAGGGACAATTTCCGAACATATAAGACATATCTGAAGCAGACAAGAGATTCGGAACATCTGTTGCGATCATGTCTAAGTTGTGACAAGCGGTAAAAGCATATTTCATAGAAGACCATGCAATATCTCCCCATTGGTTTATTTCGATAATTTTCGAAGTATCACCCGTAATATAGGCTGTGTCGGGCAAAGTGTCAGGATCTCTGAACAGAATTCTGTGAAAATTTCCGTTTCCGTTACTCACTTTCACAATGTATGTTGCATTTGAAGGATCGGGATTGAGCGGAGTTCCAAAATCTAATAATACCTGATAGAAAGAATTTACATTGGTTAAGGTAGCATTATGTGCCGGATAGCCTTTTTCTTCCCAATATATTGTGAAATTAGTTCCTCTCAAAGGTATCCAAGCTTGGGTATTTGAAGAAGGAAAGGGCAAATTTGTCGGAAGACTAATTTGAATATTACTTGGTTTCCAAGTGGTAATAAATTCGTTTTGAGCGTTGAATGTTTGGAGAAATAGAAAGAAAGTACATAAGGTTAGTAGTTTTTTGATCATATCAATATTTTGTGAAATAAAGATAATGAAAATAAAAAACTTAGCAAAATTTTAGCTTTTTTGTTGAGGAAGTGATATTTTATTCCGTAAATATAGAATTTATCAGCAAATAAAAAACTCTTCAAAAATTTGAAGAGTTTCATTTTTATTGTTCAAGCATATTGTCTCGCGTATTTTTTTGAACGGCGATGGCTCCGAAAAGAGCTAATAAAAAGGCAAATCCGTAAAAACCTTTTTCACTTGGAAGAATGGTGGCATTCCATAATCCGATGGCTAATAAAACAATGGATGAAAGGGTGGCAAACCAGCAAATTCCGTAATAAATATCGGTTACCTTGATATTTTCCAATCTGTCACGAACCGCTTTCTGCAGAGAAACTACCGCAAATAATCCGTATAATAAGATTGTGAAATAATATCCTTTCTCGTTAAGCTGCATTTCAGCTCTTGCCAAACCTACGATAAAACCAATCATTCCTGCTCCCAATGCAACCTATGATGCCGCAATGAATGCGTTTGATACATTTTGTTTTTTCATGTTTAATGTTTTTGTTAAAGATTTCAAAGATATTAATTTAAATTAAATATGAACAACAACTGAAATCTTGAATTTTTATTGCATGATTGAAAAAGTGAATGGTGATATGTCAATTCGCTTCGCTTGTCAATTTTATAACTTCACGTAGAATTCACAATTCACTTGCGAAGCAAAATTCACAATTGACTTTCTCACTGTCGCAATTTCCTAGCCCTGATCGCAGCATTTGTTTGAGCTCATTTTATATTTTAGGTTTCGGCGCGGCAGCTTC
>DKLU01000222.1 GCA_002455915.1 Chryseobacterium sp. UBA6632 | reverse complement strand
AGGCTTTCTGTTGCAACGGTTGCAAGTCTGTTTACGAAATTCTGAATATCAACAACTTAACTAATTTTTACGAATTAAATAAGAAAGCGGGAATTCGACCTGATGAAAACACTTCACAATTCGAATATCTTGATACTCAGGAGATCTTCGACAAAGTTACCGATTTCTCTGAAGGAGGCACGAGTTTAGTCACCTTTAAGATTCCTGTAATTCACTGTTCTTCTTGTATTTGGCTGTTGGAAAGCCTTCATACATTGAACCCGAATATCAAATATTCTCAGGTTAACTTCACAAGAAAGACCTTACAGATTTCTTTTAACCATAACGAATTAAAATTAAGCGAATTAGCTAATTTTTTAACTAATTTAGGCTATAAACCTGTCATCAGCCTTGAAACGGCGGATAAAAATGTTGAGCATTTAGACAAATCTTTACTGGTAAAATTCGCGATTGCTGCTTTTGCCTTTGGTAACGGAATGTTTCTTGCTTTCCCGGAATATGTGGGCGGTGAAGATTACTGGATGGCACATTACAAAGGTCTTTTCAGAGCCTTGATGTGTATTTTGGCGATTCCTGTTGTGGTTTATTCTGCTTCAGATTATTATAAATCGGCTTGGTATGGTTTAAAAAACAAGATCGTTAATATCGATGTTCCTATCGTTTTGGGAATTATTGTTCTTTTCGGACGAAGCTTGTATGAGGTTGCTACAGATTACGGTCCGGGCTATTTCGATACCCTTTGCGGACTGTTATTCTTTATGCTTTTAGGTAAAATCTTCCAGAAAAGAACTTACAATGCGCTTTCTTACGACAGAGATTACAAATCATTCTATCCGATTGCCGTTACAAAAGTTGATTTTGAAGGAAAACAGGATAATATTTTACTTTCTGAAGTCAAGATTGGCGATAGAATTTTAGTGAGAAATCAGGAAATTATTCCTGTTGATGCTATTTTGATTAATGGCGAAGGAAATATCGATAACAGTTTTATTACCGGAGAAAGTGCAACCATCAGCAAACAGCCCGGAGATAAAATTTTCGCAGGAGGAAAACAAATTGGCTCTTCTTTGGAATTGGAAGTGATTAAAGATGTTGACCAAAGTTATTTAACACAACTTTGGAATAAAGAGGCTTTCAAAAAACACGAAACAGGACTTGACACACTTACCAATAACATCAGTAAATATTTCACATTCATTATTTTAGGCATTGCTTTAATTTCTGGAATTTATTGGGCAACAGTTGATTTGGAGAAAATGTTTCAGGTGATTTCAGCCATTTTAATTATTGCTTGTCCTTGCGCGCTTGCACTGTCTGCACCGTTCACTTTCGGTCACATTATGAGGATTTTAGGTCGAAATAAGTTTTATGTAAAAGATACTTTAACGATTGAAAAAATCGCCAAATTAGATACCATTGTTTTTGATAAAACCGGAACGATTACGCATAGAAAAAAATCAAATATAAAATTTGAAGGAACTGAAATCAACGAATTTGATTTACTAAATATCAAATCTTTATTAAAAAACTCCAATCACCCGCTTTCTAAGTCTCTGTATGAATTTATTGAAGTGAAAGACGAGTATTTTCCGGTGGAAAACTTTATAGAAATTTCAGGGAAAGGATATGAAGCGAATGTAAGAGGTAATGTTTACAAAATAGGTTCTGCACGCTATAATAATCAGGAATCTAAAAATCTTGAAACAGCGGTCTATATCAGCAAAAACAATGAGTTTTTAGGGAAATTCATCTTTAAAAACGAATATCGTGAAAACCTTAAAAGCTTATTCGGCAAGCTTACCAATTATAAAATTTTCATCCTGAGTGGTGACAATTCTTCAGAAGAAAATCAATTGAAAGAATTAATTCCGAATTATAAAGGGATGGCTTTCAACCAAAATCCTGAAGATAAGCTTAATTACATTAAAGAACTTCAGAATCAGAACATGAAAGTGGCGATGCTTGGAGACGGCCTCAACGATGCCGGAGCATTGAAACAAAGCAATGTAGGAATTGCCATTGCCGATGATTCTAACAGCTTTACCCCATCTTCTGACGTGATTATGAATGGTGAAAAAGTAGTGACATTGGATAACTATCTAAACGTAGCCAAAGGCTCGATCACGATTGTGAAAATGACATTTATAATCAGTTTTCTTTATAATGTTGTAGGTTTAAGTTACGCTGTGACAGGGCATATGCATCCTCTTTTTGCGGCGCTTATCATGCCTGCAAGTTCCATTACCGTGGTTTCATTTACGACACTTTCGACTTGGATTTTGGGAAGAAAATATTTCAAAAAACGTGCTTAAAAGCCCTTATTTAGACTGATTTTAAATTAGCCAAAACCCGTATTTCGTGATGAATGTCATTATTTTTCACTAAATTTGAACCCCGAAAATAGGTTAATTTTGTTGTCCAATGGATATTCTATATTTAATGATCTTATGCAGTGTTTCTTTAGCTGCGGTTTTCTTGGTCGTGTTTATAGTGTACGCCAGAAAAGGGCAGTTTGAAGATGACGAATCTCCGGCTGTGAGAATTCTTTTTGAAGACGAAGTCAAAGAAAAGAAAGATCCTGGCAACAAAGCAGAAGACGAAAAAGAAATAGGAGAAAATAATAAAATTGAAGAAAAAAGTGAATAGTTGATATGGAAACACAGAAGTTTAGTTATGACAACAGTATTGTTCGGGCATTTCTTTATGCGACCATCGTTTTTGGGATCATAGGGTTTACGTTCGGACTTACGGCGGCATTAATGCTTTTCTACCCTGAACTTCCGGAATTCTTTTTCGGAACAGATGACACCACGATTAATAGTTTGGCATCTGGAAATATCCAAGGGTTGATAAACACACACGGTGCATTTGGTTTTGGTAGAATCAGAATGCTACACACAAACACGGTAATCTTTGCATTTGTTTGTAATATTGTTTATGTAGGGGTTTATTACTCTACACAGAGATTATTGAAAACAAGAATGTACAGTGATACACTTTCATGGATTCATTTCTGGACATGGCAGTTGATGATCGTTGCTACATTCATCACATTCTTTATGGGGATCAATACTTCAAAAGAATACGCTGAGCACGAATGGCCAATTGATATCTTAATTGCGGTATCTTGGATTATTTTCGGAGCGAATATGATCTTAACGATCAGAAAAAGAAGAGTAAGACACCTTTATGTTGCCATCTGGTTCTATTTGGGTACTTGGGTTGCCGTAGCAATGCTTCACATCTTCAACAATTTAGAAGTTCCGTTATCTTTCACTGGCTGGAAATCTTATTCAGCATACGCAGGGGCAAAAGATGCCATTGTACAGTGGTGGTACGGTCACAATGCAGTAGCATTCGTATTAACGACACCAGTTTTAGGTTTAATGTATTATTTCTTACCTAAGGCAGCAGACAGACCTGTATTCTCATACAAACTATCTATTATTCACTTCTGGTCATTAATTTTCGTATATATCTGGGCGGGGCCTCACCACCTTCAGTATACAGCTTTACCAGCTTGGGCACAGGCAGTAGGAACTGGTTTCTCTATCATGCTTATTGCACCATCTTGGGGA
Source organism: Chryseobacterium sp. UBA6632 (assembly GCA_002455915.1). Taxonomy (GTDB): domain Bacteria; phylum Bacteroidota; class Bacteroidia; order Flavobacteriales; family Weeksellaceae; genus Chryseobacterium. The sequence goes on along the minus strand of DKLU01000222.1, from coordinate 4,837 downwards.
GGTATGTTAAATGGTCTTCTTACATTAAGAGGAGCTTGGGATAAGGTAAGAGAAAATCCTATTCTGAAGTTCTTCGTAGTTGCTGTTACTTGTTATGGTATGGCAACGTTTGAAGGACCGCTTTTGGCAACAAAAAACATCAACAAAATTGGTCACTTTACAGACTGGGTTATCGGTCACGTACACTTAGGAGCACTTGGATGGAATGGTTTCATGGCATTCGGGGTTATCTACTACTTGGTACCCATCTTGTGGAGAACAAAATTATATTCTACGAAATTAGCTAACTGGCATTTCTGGTTAGGTACATTAGGGATCATTTTCTATGCGGTACCAATGTATATTTCAGGATTTACTCAAGGTTTAATGTGGAAACAATTCAATCCAGACGGAACATTATTATGGAAAAACTGGTTGGATACGGTAACTGCTATTATCCCTTACTTTAAAATGAGATTTGTAGGAGGTTTATTCTACATTTCAGGAGCTCTTCTAATGGTTGTAAACGTTTTTGCAACAGTAAGAAAAGGATCATTCCAAAAAGATGTACCTGCAGAAGCACCTGCTTTGGCCAACATCGGAAACAAAAGAAAAGAAGGAGAAGGGTTCCACCTTTGGTTGGAAAGAATGCCTACTCTATTAACAGTATTGTCTTTATTGACAATCTCAATCGGTAGTATGGTGGAAATTATCCCTACGCTATCTCTTAAGAAAAGTGTACCTACAATTTCTGCTGTGAAGCCTTATTCACCGCTAGAATTAGAAGGTAGAGATATTTATATCCGTGAAGGTTGTAACGCTTGTCACTCTCAAATGGTAAGACCTTTCAGAGATGAGATCGTAAGATTTAACGGTAAAAACGGACAGTATTCTAAAGCAGGAGAATTCGTTTACGACAGACCATTCTTATGGGGTTCTAAGAGAACAGGACCGGATTTACATAGAGAAGGAGGTAAAAACCCAAGTTCTTGGCACTATAAGCACATGTATAACCCAAGATCTACATCTGCAGGTTCTATCATGCCTCGTTACCCTTGGTTGATCGCTACTAACCTAGACAGATCTAAAATGGTAGACAAAATGAAGCTGATGAAGAATACATTTGATGTACCTTATACAAAAGCTCAAATTGATTCTGCTGATACATGGGCAAACAACCAGGCTTCGAAAATTGTAAAAGATATCTTTTCTGAAGCAGCTGACTTAAAAACAGCGTATGCTAAGAGACCACAAGGAGAATTAGAGAAAAAAGAAATTGTAGCTTTGATCTCTTATCTTCAAAGATTAGGTACAGATATCAAGACAACGGAAATTAAAACAGCAAGTAATAACTAACATTAAAGGTTCAACATGATTCCTCAGAACTTTAAAGATATATTATCCAATACAGAAAACGCTGGTTTTTACCAGACGCTGGCTCTGATTTTCTTTTTGCTGTTCTTCGTAGCACTTATAGTATATGTTTTTAGCAGGCCTAAAAAATATTATAAAGAAGAAGAAGAAGCACCTTTGGGGGATGATGAAGATGATTTTAATTTAAAAAATTAAACTACTTATTATGAAACAAAGAACACCGGTTGTTGTAAACATTGCAATAATAATTGGACTTTTAATAGTTTTTTATTATCTGTTTGTACAAAGCTACGCGTTTTTAGGCTCACCATATTTCTGGGGAACTGTAGTGATCGCTGGTATCCTGGCGTACATTCACAGTGCTATCGGAGATTTGATTGAAAATAATAAATTCAAAAAATTATCTCAAGAAGAAAAAGATGCATATTTAGCTGAAAAGAAAATCCCTTTCTTGAAGAGACAATATGATGCCGCTTTCAAAAAGCAATCAGATTCTCATGAGAAAGATATCCTTATCGACCACGGTTTTGATGGGATCATGGAGTTGGATAACCAATTACCAAAATGGTGGGTAGGTTTATTCTATTTTGGGACTGCTTTTTGTATTGTATATATATGCGCATACTCTTTCACGGATTTCGCACACCCGTTGAGCGAGTACGAGAAAGAATATAAAGAGCAGATTGCAAGTATTGCAGCTTACGAAGCAACTCAGCCACCTGTAACGATCGAAACTGCTAAATATTCAGCAGATAATATCGCAGAAGGTAAAGAATTATTTAAAACAAACTGTGCATCTTGTCACAAAGAAGACGGTAGTGGTGGTATCGGTCCTAACTTGACTGATAACTACTGGATCAACCAGCCAGAGAAAACGTTATTCAAAAACGTCTTCCATATGGACTGGAATGGTTCTCCTACTAACCCGGCGATGAGAGCATTCGGTAAAAATGGTGAAGTTTCTGGTGCTGAAATTGAAAAAATTGCAGCGTATGTGTACCACATCAACCAAGAACAACCTCCAGTTACACCGGCTCAGGGTGGAGCTGCTCCTCAGGGAACAGAAGCACATTGGGAAAAGGAATAATTTTTAAAAAGAAAAAATAGAACATATGAAAAACATAATTTGTTATTAACTAAAACCTAGTAACGAATTATGTTTTTCTTTTTTTAAACACTTTACAACATGTCAGACATAGAAGAAATAGAAGTACGCGGCGGACAGGGACAAGTTCTGGATCCTGAGACTTACAGAGATTCTATAGGCACGATGGATCAATCCGGGAAGAGAAAATGGGTTTTTCCAAGAAAACCGAAAGGTAAATTTACCAACTATAGAAACATTGTAAGTTATGTTTTATTGTTAGTTTATTTTACGGTTCCGTTTATTAAGATAAATGGCAATCCGCTGATTTTATTTAATGTGATCGATAGAGAGTTTTTCATCTTAGGACAACCTTTCTATCCTCAAGACTTTTTTATCCTTACTTTAGGAGCCATAGCTTCTTTAATATTCATTATCGTGTTTACGATTGCATTCGGAAGAATTTTCTGCGGGTGGATTTGCCCTCAGACAATTTTTATGGAATCTATATTTCGTAAAATAGATTATCTTATTGAAGGAGACCGAAACAAGCAAATGAAGCTTGATCGACAGGAATGGAATTCTGAAAAAATCTGGAAAAGAAGCTTGAAATGGACGATCTTCGTGATCATTTCATTAATTATCACCCACTTCATGTTTATGTATATCGTAGGATATGAAGAAGTTCTGAATATCGTTTCTCAAGGGCCATTTGCCAACCCGACCAACTTTATGGTCATGATTCTTTTTACAGCCGCATTTTACTTTGTATTTGCGTGGTTCAGAGAGCAGGTTTGTACATTGGTTTGCCCTTACGGAAGGTTGCAGGGTGTTTTAATTGATAAAGATACCATCAATGTTTTTTACGATTTTAAAAGAGGGGAAAACAGATCGAAATGGAGAAAAGGAGAAGACAGAAAAGCAGCCGGAAAAGGAGATTGTATCGATTGTCATCAGTGTGTGGTCGTTTGTCCAACAGGAATCGACATTAGAGACGGTCAGCAGCTTGAATGTGTAAACTGTACTGCTTGTATTGACGCTTGCGACGAGGTAATGGAAAAAGTAGGTCTTCCAAAAGGATTGATTCGTTATGCTTCTGAGAATGAAATTGAACAGGAAACGAAATTCAAGTTTACCGGAAGAATGAAAGGTTTTGCCATTCTTCTTTTAGGACTTGTAGTATTCTTAGGATATCTCTTATCAAGCCGTGGAGAAATGGAGGCTAAATTCATTAAACCAGCCGGAAGTACATTCTTTGTAAGAGACGGAAAAATTACCAATACCTACAATTATACTTTCTTAAATAAAACAAACGATAAAAAGATCGTTACTGTAAAAGTTATTTCTCCTGAGCACGGTGAAATTATTTACAGCGCATCAAGCAAAATTACGGTAGAAAGAGATAAAATTACGAAAGGAACCATCAATATTAGCTTCCCGGAAGATGACATGAAACTTTCAAAACAAAATATCACCATTGGGGTCTATGATATGAAAGGGAAATTGGTAGATTCTTACCAAACCTATTTCGAAGGACCATTTAAATTACAATTTTAAATTTTAGAAATGAAGAACTTTAGTTGGGGACACGGTGTTGTAATCGCATTATTTGCGTTCATAGTTTTTATATTATCCATGATGTTTCTTTTCCCGAATGGGCAGAAAAACTCTGAAATGGTAACCGATAATTATTATGAAGAAGAGCTGCAATATCAAGATGTAATTGATGCTAAGAAAAGAGCTGACGAACTTCAGGAAAAGCCAACGTACAGCCAGGATACAAACGGAATAAAAATTTCTTTTCCAAAAGATTATAATAATTCTAATACTACGGTAAAATTTGTTTTAAACAGAACCGACGACCAAAATTTGGATATTAAAAAATCTGAACAATTGGATGCGAATCAATCGATTTTAGTACCTGCACAGGTACTGAAAATGGGAAATTATACCTTACGATTGATGTGGACTAAAGACAAAATAGACTATAGAATGGATTATGATGTGATATGGAAATAGCACTTATTGTTTCGGCAATCGGATTAGGTTTTGCTTCCGGATTTCACTGTGTCGGAATGTGCGGACCTATTGCGCTGTCGATGGGATTAACAAAGAAACAAGCGACCAATTTTTACCTGCAGAATCTCACGTATCAATTCGGTAGAATTTTTACCTATTCACTTTTGGGCGCGATCTTAGGAATTATTGGTGAAGGTTTTGAAATGGCCGGAATTCAGCAATATTTAACCATTGGTGTAGGAATTTTGCTGATTATTATGGCATTATTTTCATTCGGAGGAAAAGATTTTGCTTCAAAGATTCCCTTTTTCTCGAAGTTTTTATTTAAAGTTAAATCAAACTTAGGAAAATTACTTCAAAAGGCAGATTATCGTTCAAGAT
>DKLU01000219.1:6567-7192 GCA_002455915.1 Chryseobacterium sp. UBA6632 | reverse complement strand
TATTCGATTTGAAGGAAAAATTCCTGTTAGATTTTAACCTTAAAGGATTAGAAATCATTCAGCAGATTTTAAAAACAGAAAAGGCACACTCTTTGAATGTAGAATATATCAAAAATCCTGACGAGATTAATTTTCGTGAGAAATTTTCTGCGAAATTACCTTCCGAATATAAAATGGATGAATATTATCAGACATTTACGGATAAATTAGGATTTTTAAAAGATTTATCGATTTTAGACTTGGTTTGTAACAAAGGTCCGGAATCTTTGACTTATATTAAAAATATTAAATAATTATACTCACATGAAAAAGGTATTATTAGCTGCTGTTTTTTTGACGGGATTAAACCTTGCATTCGCTCAGGATGCTCAAGGTAAAACTGCTGACACGAAAGAGGATAAAGACCTGATGACTTGGTATCATAAGGATTTTTCAACTTCTAAAGTATATGGTGTAAATACAGAAAATGCCTATAAATATTTAGAATCTAAAGGGCTTAAAGCAACTCCGGTTGTGGTAGGCGTTTTAGACAGTGGAGTGCAGGTAGATCACCCCGGATTGGTGAAGAATATCTGGTCAAACCCTAACGAAATTCCCGGAAACGGTAAAGATGATGATGGAAACG
>DKLU01000219.1:0-6456 GCA_002455915.1 Chryseobacterium sp. UBA6632 | reverse complement strand
TAAAGATGATGATGGAAACGGATATATTGATGATGTTCACGGATGGAATTTCATTGGTGGAAAAACTGCCGATATTGATGTAGATAATATGGAGGTAACTCGTGTTGTTGCTAAATATAAACCTATTTTCGAAGGTGACGATTCTACAAAAAATAAAGCAAATCAAGCTAAAATGCCTGAAGAGTTTGCCATGTACATGAAGTCTAAAGACAAGTTTACTAAAAACAGTGTTGAAGGCAGACAAGGATTGCAGACGTTTACCATGATAAAGGAACTTATACCTAATATGGTAAGATTATTGGCTGGGAAACCCTTAACATCGGAAACATTGAATGCTATAAAACCTACGGATCAAAGAGATGGTATTGCTTTGGAGGTTTTAGGAAAATTAGTTCAGGATCCAGGGGTGCAGGGAAAATCAGGTGCGGATTTTGAGACTAAAATTACAAAAGATATGAATGATGCTTTGGAATTTTATACTCCCAAAGCTCAGCAATATGATTTGAATTTTGATCCTAGAAAAGAAATCGTAGGTGATAACTATGATGATTATTCTGAAAGAATTTATGGAAATAACCATTACGAAGGTCCAGATGCAAAACACGGAACTCACGTTGCGGGTATTATTGCAGGTCTTCCACAAGGAAAAGAAGTTCAGTATGGTGTAGCTTCTAAAGTGGCGAAAATAATGTCTGTAAGAACAGTTCCTAATGGTGACGAAAGAGATAAAGATGTTGCTAACGCCATTCGCTATGCTGTTGATAATGGTGCTAAAGTTTTAAATATGAGCTTTGGTAAACCTGTTTCTCCAGGGAAAAATGTCGTTTGGGATGCATTCAAATATGCTGAAGACAAAGGAGTTCTTTTGGTAAAAGCGGCGGGTAACGAAAATGAAGATGTTGCAGAGCATTTGGCATATCCTACCAATTTTAAAAATATTACCGATGATAAACCTTTTGTAAGCAATGTTTTGGTAGTAGGAGCAAGTACAAATAGAAATAATGAATTAAGAGCAAGTTTTTCTAATTTCAATAAGAAAATGGTAAATGTTTTTGCTCCGGGTGATGAAATTTATTCTACAGTTCCACATGATAAGTATGAATATTTACAAGGAACTTCAATGGCCTCGCCTGTTGTAGCTGGTGCGGCGGCGGTATTGTTGGCTTATATGCCGGGACTTACTCCGGCGCAGGTAATTGAATCTTTGGAAAAATCTAGTAATAAAAGTACAGAAAACGGTTTTGGAGATCTTTCACAGGCTGGTGGTGTTATTGATGTGAAAAAAGCAGCGGAATATGCTTTCACTAATTTCTATAGAGGAAAAAATAATGCCAAATTAAACCTAGTAAAAAAGTTAAAAAATAGTTAATTTAATCAATTTTTCATTGTAATTAATAAAATTTATATTATTTTAGATATGTAAAAAAAATATCATGAAAAACAAAAAATTAACGAAGCTTAAGACGCTTACAAGAAAAGATTTAAAAAATGTATCTGGCGGTCTGGGTAAATGTACTGGAGGATTTCCTATTTTTGAGTATCATACATACGATGGAAACGGTAATCCCGTAACTACTGGAGAAGATGATGGTGGATGGATCATCGTTGGCTATACTCCTAAGGTTTGCTAAGATATACTTTTCGATAAAATAAAAAGAAGTCCGAATTTTTCGGGCTTTTTTTATTTTTATTTTTCAATTTTGGCACGCTTTTTTATAACTTTATGGTATATAAAATAATAAACAACAATTATGAAAAAGTTACTACTTGCAGGAATGTTGGGGACATCACTTTTTGCAGTGTCTTGTTCCGCCGTTAATAATGCAAAAACAGCCCAGAGTCAGAGATCAGAATTTCTAAAAATGAAAGGAGACTGGCAGATCGTAAGTATTAATTACGATAAAAAGTTTAAGATAAAGCCTTTTGACGAAGGAATAGATGCTCAGTGTTTTGTAGGAAGCCATTGGAGATTAATCCCTAATAACTGGACTGGAGCTTTTACAGTAACTGGTGGTGGAAATTGTGGCGCAGGATTTACCCAGCCAATAAAAATTGATTCTAAAAACGGAAATACTTTCGAATTTAAGAAAATCGCTGATGGAACCAAAGCTAAACAAAATACAGCTGGATATGTTTTAACTTTAACAAATCAAACAACAGATCAGTTTACACTTGAACAAAATGTTCCTTTTGACGGAGAAAATGTAAGAGTTGTTTACAACTTTGAGAGAACAGGAATGAAATAATTAACATAAAAGATTAAAAAAATGAAATTTACAAAAACATATATAGGAGCTCTTTTCTTATCATCAGCTTTATTGCTTACAAGTTGTGAGGCAGTTCAAAATTCTAATCACCAACAAAGAGGTACGGCAGTAGGTGTTGCATCTGGAGCGGTACTTGGTGGTATTTTAGGAAATAACGTAGGTAAAGGTAAAAATGCAGCCTTAGGAGCGGTGCTTGGTGGTATTATCGGAGGTGTTGCAGGTAATGTTATCGGTAACAAAATGGATAAGCAGGCTAGAGAAATTAAAGAAACTCTACCAGGTGCTGAAGTAGAAAGAGTAGGGGATGGTATTAAGATTACGTTAAATGAAAGTATCGTAAACTTCGATTTTAATTCAACAGCTCTTTCTAGTACAGCAAAAACAAATTTGGATAAATTAAGTCAGGTTCTTATTAACAATCCTGATACTAACATTAATATTTACGGGCATACGGATAGTAAAGGTAGTGATGCTTATAACCAAACACTTTCTGAAAATAGAGCAAATTCTGTAAAAGCTTATTTAGCTGGAAAAGGTATTGGTTCAAGCAGATTATTCGCTTTAGGTGAAGGGGAAAGCAAGCCGGTAGCTTCTAATGATACAGATGCGGGTAGAGCGAAAAACAGAAGAGTAGAGTTCGCTATTACTGCAAATGAAAAAATGATTAACGATGCTCAACAAGGGCAGTAATTAATTTAATATATAAATATTTTCGTAAACAACCGCTTCGGCGGTTTTTTTTGTATTTTTATGCAATAATTTTGAATTTATTACCTTTGTAACTGATTTCACATAAATGAAGAAATACCTAAAACTGCTGCGTGTAGAGCAATGGGTAAAAAACCTGTTTGTATTTGTCCCTCTATTTTTTTCCGGCAGTATTCAGAACATAGACTTATTAAGTAAAAGTATTTTTGCTTTTATCATTTTCTCTTTAGCTGCAAGTGTCGTTTATATTTTAAATGATTATAATGATATTGAAGCCGATCGTCAACATCCCGAAAAACGACGCAGACCGTTGGCAAGTGGCGCTATTTCAAAATCAAAAGCGATTGGAATCCTTATAGGGATCATCGTTGTTGATATTGCCTTAGTATTCCTGGCTCAAAACTATTTTGAAGAAGATCTTTGGAAGTTTGCTGCAATCATTGTCACTTATTTTGTGATGAATTTGGCTTATACATTCAGGTTAAAGCATGTTCCGATTATTGATATTTGTATCATTGCGATTGGCTTCGTCCTGAGGGTTTTAGCTGGAGGTTATATTACGGGAATTAACATTTCTCAATGGGCTATTTTGCTGACTTTTGTCTTAGCATTAGTTTTAGCGATCGGGAAAAGAAGAGGTGAATTAATTAACGCGCAGGTTTCAGGAAAAACAAGAAAGGCGCTGGATGGTTACAATGTTCAGTTTGCAGATATTGCTCTTTCTATTTCTGTGACGTTGGCTATCATCTGTTATTTGATGTTTACGTTATCACCGGAAGTGCAGGCGAGATTTCACGAAAGAGTTTTTTACACTGTAATTTTTGTTGTTTTTGCTTTTTTAAGGTATTTACAGCAAACATTGGTGTACAACCGAACAGAATCGCCAACCAAAATTGTTTACAGAGACAGATACATCCAGATTACCCTGATACTGTGGGTAGCTGCATTTTTAATCCAAATCTATTTTAAAAAATAATGAAGCCGAATTTTGTACAGAAGGTTACCAACTGGGGTAATTTTCCCGTTGTGGAAAAAGAAATGAAGTCTGAAGACAGCTTCAAAAATATACGAGAATTTGTTCTGAATCATAATGAAGTAATCGCTCGCGGAAACGGCAGATGTTACGGAGACTCTTCATTAGGAGAACATATATTTTCAACAAAAAGATTAAATAAATTCATAAGTTTTGATCGTCTGAACGGAATTATTGAATGCGAAGCAGGGGTTTTGCTTTCTGAGGTATTGGAAATTTCCGTTCCACAAGGATATTTTTTATATGTAACTCCGGGAACTAAATTTGTTTCCGTCGGAGGTGCAATTGCTTCTGATGTGCATGGTAAAAATCATCATGCTGAAGGTTGTTTTTCAGAATATGTGATCGATTTTAAACTGATGATCGAAAATGGCGATATCATCACATGTTCAAGAGACGAAAATTCAGATAAATTCTGGGCTACCATTGGCGGAATGGGATTGACGGGAATTATTCTTTCAGCAAAATTCAAGCTTAAAAATATAGAATCTGCATATATTCGTCAGGAAAGCATTAAAGCTGAAAATCTTGATGAAATTTTCCGATTATTTGAAGAAAGTGAAAGCTGGACCTACACTGTGGCGTGGATCGATTGTCTTCAAAAAGGAAATAATATCGGAAGAAGTATTTTGATGCGAGGCGAACATGCTTTTCAACATGAGCTTCCAGAAAGTTTCAAGAAAAATCCATTACGATTAAAGAAAAAATTTGAACCAACGGTTCCTTTTTATTTTCCGGGTTTTGTTTTGAATGCTTTAACGGTGAAAATTTTTAATTTTCTGTATTATAAAAAACAGTCTAAAAAGGAGGTGAAAAGCTTTACCGATTTTGAAACCTTTTTTTATCCTCTGGATTTCGTGAATGACTGGAATAAAATTTACGGAAAATCAGGATTCATTCAATATCAGATGATGATTCCAAAAGAAACGGGAAAAGAAGGAATGAAAAAAATTCTGGAAACGATTGCCAATAGTGGAAACGGCTCTTTCTTAGCAGTTTTGAAGCTTTACGGAAAAGAAAATCCTCAGGCCTACAACTCTTTCCCTTTTGAAGGATATTCTCTCGCATTGGATTTTAAAGTGAATTCAAAATTGAAAAAATTAATCGAAAAATTAGACGATATTGTTCAGGAGTACAACGGTAAAATTTACCTTACGAAAGACAGCATGAGCAGATCGTCTCTTACCAATTATCTTAAAAATGTTCAAAGCTCAAAATTTGTGTCTTTGCAGCACAAAAGAATCATAAATAACAGCTAATGATAGTTCTAGGAAGTACGTCTGAAGTGGCGCAGGCTTTTGTTGAAAAAGCACTACAGGAAGGCGAAAAATTTGAAAAAATTTATCTATTTACCTCAAATAAAGAAACCACAGAAAGGTTTGCAAGACATATTGATGTAAAATTTCTGCAACAATCTGAAGTTGTTGAATTAGACTTAATGAAACCCATTGATTACAATCAGTTGGAATACATTAATTCCAATTTACTGTTTTGTGCTACAGGATATTTGGGTGAAGACACGGAAGAAGGCTTGTATGATAATAAAAATACAGAGAGAATCATCGATATTAATTACTCGAAACTGGTTCCTGTAATGAATTATTTTGCTCAAAAATTTGAAAGTAGAAGATCTGGAACGATCATCGGTTTATCATCGGTAGCGGGTGAAAGAGGAAGACAGAGTAATTTTATTTATGGAAGTGCTAAAGCTGCTTTTACTGCTTATTTAAGTGGTTTGAGGAATTATCTTTTCGATAAAAAAGTGCATGTTCTTACCATAAAACCTGGATTTATGGCTACTAAAATGACGGAAGGTTTACCTTTAAATCCAAAATTAACAGCAACTCCGAAACAGGCGGCTGACTGTATTTTTAAGGCATACAAAAAACAAAAAAATGTAGCTTATGTTTTACCTATTTGGGCAATTATCATGATGATTATTAGAAATATTCCTGAATTTATATTTAAAAAATTAAAGCTTTAATTTTATTTTGAAAGATAAAATTTTATTTAAATCTAACCTTTCTTTCAATTAATTTTTTTGTTTTTTCTTTGGGATTTATTTTCTTCAGTTTAATAACAGGGTATATTTATCACTCGCTGGAAATACATCCGGATGACGATTCGAAAATTGTAGTTTATATTCTCATTTCAATATTTTTGATAGGTGCATTAGGCTCTTTGTTTTATTTTCTAAAAACGGAGATTATGAAGGCAACTCAGGATAATTTGATTATTTCCTGTCAGTTTTTACCTTTTTCAAAAAAGATTTTGATTGAAGATATCAAGGAATTTAAACAATTACCGAAACCTGTAAAGTATTCGGATGGTTTTGGTAAGCCGAAAACCGTTTATACGATTTTTGAAACATCAATTATTCTGAAAAATAGAAAAGAAATCAAAACCTATGCTTTAAATGATTCTGAGTTTATTCAAGTGAAACAATTA